>NZ_JBFHGD010000075.1:0-13957 GCF_041583255.1 Trichloromonas sp.
CGTCTATTTTTTTTATTTCTAATGCGGGGCCCGGCGGCAGGGCGCAGTGTGCGGGGGTCTCGTCTGTGCGCCGTCCGCTAAGGCCTTTACACAAATGCCGGGATTGTGCTAGTAATATTAAGTATTAAGCATTCCCTTTATATCTTTTTTTGCATATTTCCTGGATCCGTCAATGGCTGTTGACATGTCCCGTAAGGGTGACATCGAAGAAGAACTGAAGAGTCTCAAGGATGTCCTGAGCGTGGCCCAGGTGGTCGTCTCATCCCTGGATCTCGACGAGGTTCTGCAGAACATCCTCTACAGCGCCATGGCGGTCATGGATATGCCGGCCGGCAGTATCGCGCTCTATGACGAACCGCTCGGCCAATTATCGCTGCATGCCCACGCCGGTTTGAGCGACCAGTTTCTCGACCGCTACCGCTGGCCGGTGAAGGATGGTTCGATGATCCGCCAGGTACTCGACGCCGGCGAAGTCTTCTGCCTGGAAAACGTCGGATCATCGAACGGTGTCGATGACGGGCTGGTTCTGCAGGAGGGAATCCAGGCGTTGGTGGCCGTTCCGCTCAAGATTCAGAACAAGATCGTCGGACTGATCTGCCTGGATGACTTCGCGCCGCGGACCTTCACCGAAAGGCGCCTGAATATCCTGTCGATCCTCGCCTCCTTTGCCGCCATGAGTATTGACAATGCCTGCCTGCACCAGCGCACCCACCATCTGGCCGTAACCGACGGCCTGACCGGCCTCTACAATCAACGGCAGTTTCGCCTGATGCTCAAAGAAGAGATGGTCCGTGCCCGTCGTTACGGAAAGCCATTGACTTTGATCATGTTCGACGTCGATGATTTCAAGGCGTTTAATGACACCTACGGCCATTTCAAGGGGGATCAGGCCCTGGTCGCGGTGGCCGAGATCCTGCGCGAGTCGATGCGTGAATGCGACATGGTGTTCCGCTACGGCGGCGAAGAGTTTATCGCGATCCTTCCCGAAACGGGTCTCGAGGTCGCCCTGACGGCGGCCGAACGGGCCCGGCGGTCGGTTGAGGAGAAGTCGCTCGATTATCTCAGGGGGATCGCCGAGCGCGGGCTTACCGTCAGCATCGGGGTGGCGGCGTACCCCGAAGACGGCCTGGATCGCGATGCCCTGCTGCACGTGGTCGACGCCCTGCTTTACAAGGCCAAGCGTGAAGGCAAAAACCGTATTTACCACCAGAAACCAGAGGTGTGAGCGTGGCCGGGGAAAAGATTCTGATTGTCGATGACGAAGAGGGGATGCGGCGGCTGCTGGTCCGGGTGCTGACCAGGGAAGGGTTCCAGGCCGCCGCGGCCGAATCGGGAGCCGAGGCGATGCGCCGGATCGCCGGCGAAAGCTTCGACCTGGTGATCACCGACATCCAGATGCCGGGGATGAACGGCCTGGAGCTGCTCGAAGAGCTCAAAGCCTTCGACCCGGCCCTGCCGGTGATGGTCATCACCGCCTATGGCACGGTGGAAAGCGCCGTTCAGGCGCTGCGGGCCGGGGCCTACGATTACATCACCAAGCCCTTCGAAACCGACGAGATCAAGCTGACTGTGGCCAAGGCGCTTGAGCGTGAGCGCCTGCTGGCGGAGAACCGCTACCTGCAGCAGGAACTGCAGGAGCGTTACCCCTTCTCCGGCATTGTCGGCGGATCGCAGGCCATGCAGAGGGTTTTCGAGGTGGTCGATTCGGTGGCAACTTCGAATGCCAATGTTCTGGTCACCGGTGAATCAGGGACCGGCAAGGAACTGATCGCCCGCTCCATCCACCAGCGCTCAAACCGGCGGGACAATCCCTTCATCGTTCTCAACTGCGCGGCGCTCTCCGAAGGGGTGCTCGAAAGTGAGCTGTTCGGTCACGAGAAGGGGGCGTTCACCGGTGCCCTGGCCACCCGGAAGGGGCGTTTCGAGCTGGCGCACCAGGGAACCCTGTTCATCGACGAGGTCGGTGAGATGTCCCTGGCCGCCCAGGTCAAGCTGCTGCGGGTGATCCAGGAACATGAATTCGAACGGGTCGGCGGCACCCGCACCATCCGCAGCGACGTACGCCTGGTGGCCGCCACCAACAAGGACCTCGAGGAGCAGGTGAAAAAGGGGGCGTTTCGCGAAGACCTTTTTTATCGTCTGAATGTCGTCAATATCGAACTCCCCCCTTTGCGCGAACGGCGCGAGGACATCGATCCGCTGGTCGCCCATTTTCTGAAAAAATACGTACGGGAGACGGGACGCCAGGTGTCCCAGGTTTCGCCCCGGGCCTTAAGCTGCCTGCTGGCCTATGAATGGCCGGGTAACGTGCGCGAACTGCAGAACGTGATGGAGCGGGCGGTGGTATTGTGCAAGGGGGAGGTGATCACGCCGCGGGATTTGCCCCAGGGGATCCAGGGGCCGGAGCAGATCTGCCTCGAGCTTCCCGAAAGCGGCGGCAGCCTGACCGAAATCCTCGAAGACCTCGAGCGCCAGTTGATCGTCCAGACCCTGTCCCGCGAGAATGGGTCCCAGACCCGGGCCGCCGAAATCCTCGGCATCAAGCGGACTACGCTGCGCTACAAGATGGAAAAGTACCGGATGCTCGATTGACCCCAGCGCGACCTGCGAAACCCCTTGTCCGCTTCCGCCTTTCTACGGTATGTAATTTGCTGTAGTATTCCACTGGTGGTCTGTCTTGTTTTTCTGGTTCGATTCTCTTACGGGAACGCAGAATGAAATCTTTGCTTGTCCTGACCGGTCTTTTGTTGCTGCTGCTTGGTGACCCGGCCGCTGCCTGTTTCGGTCCGAAACTCTACCTGGGGGTTCCGGAAGGCGAACGCGAAGCTGCGGTTGCGGCCCTGGCCAGCCTGTACATCAAGGAGAAAACCGGAGTTGAGACCGTCCAGGTGGCCGTTTTATCGGACCAGGGCGTGGCCGGAGTGCGTGCCGAGACCCTCGACATGGTTCTGGCCGCCGAGTCGCCGGCCGATCTGGCAATGTTGCTCAGCGTCCCCGGCGGGCCGTTTCTGCTCAGCGGCCGGCGCCCCCTGGATGACCTCCAGTTTACCACCGTATCCCCGGCACTGAAAAAACTCGGCGAACTGCTGACCGCTGAATTCATGGACCGGCTGATGGCCAGGGTCGCGGGCGGCACGCCCCCCGCCGCCGCGGCCCGGCAGCTGATGATGGAGCAGCGATGGATCTGAACCTGAGGCGGGGGCTGCTGCTTTTCTCCCTGTGGCTGCTCGCCGCCTGCGCGCCGCTGCCACGCAACCCCGCTGCCGAAGAGCTCGCGCAGATGCCTACTCTCTCCGGCGTTTTGGCCGGCCAGACCGTGCTCGCCGGCGAGCTGTACATGTCCGGGGATGTGCTGGTTCCGGCCGGCAGCAGCCTGCGGTTGCGGCCCGGCACCATCGTCTATGTGCAGCCGGCCGAAGGCACCAAGATCGATCCGGAATATCTCTCCTCGGCGACCGAACTGCTGGTTCGCGGCACCCTGCGGATCGAGGGGACGCCCCGGCGCCCGGTTCACTTCATTGCGCTGGCAATTCCCGAGGAGGGAGAGCCGGCCTGGGCCGGCATCACCCTGGTCGATTCGACCGGCAGCCGGATCGAGCACGCCCGGATCGAGCATGCCGAATCCGCCCTCCTGCTCATCGGGTCCTCCCCGGAAGTTCGCGGCAACCGGCTGCGCTACAACCGCTACGGCATCATTGCCCAGCAGGGGAGTTCTCCCCTGGTCGCCGATAATGTCGTTGAGCAAGGGGAGGCGGGGATCTTCTGCTGGCTCGGCTCCGATCCGCAGCTGGTCGGCAACCGGGTTGCGGGCCATGTCGAGGAGGGGATTTTCATCGATGCCTCCAGCCGTCCGCTGCTGCAGGGCAACCAGGTGACCGGCAACGATCTCGGCCTGGTCCTGTACGAGCGCAGTCTGGCCGGGGATCTTTCCGGGATCAGCGGCAACCGGGAGGATCTGCGCCTGCTGAACCTCGAGCGGGAGGCGCGACCATGAGGCGGCTGTTCCTGTTGGCGCTGTTGTTCTGCAGTTGGCCGGTGACCGAATCCCTGGCCGATACCGAGTTCCGCGGCGAGCAGAGCCTGTGGCAGGATACTGTCTGGAGCGGTCGGGTACTGGTAGACGGAATTCTGACTATTCCCGCCGGGGTGACGCTGGAAATACGTCCGGGAACCGAGGTGCGCTTTACCCGTCGCGATACCAACGGCGACGGCATCGGCGAGAACGAGATCTTCATCCAGGGGGTCCTCAGGGTGCTCGGCACGGCCGAAAACCCGGTGCGTTTCACCAGCGCCGAGGCCGATCCGGTTCCCGGCGACTGGGGGGCACTCAACATGATGGCCTCCGAGGAGGAAAACCTGCTCGAACACTGCCTGGTCGAATACGGCTACCGCGGCTTTCACGCCCACTTCGCCAACGCCTCGGTAAAGAACTCGGTCTTCAGCCGCAACCTGCGCGGCCTGCAGTTTCAGGAATCGACCGTCGTCATTGACGGCTGCCTGGTCGAGAAGAATTTCAACGGCATGCAGTTCCGCAACTCGATGGTGCGCCTCAGCGCGACCCGGGTGCTGGATAATCACTGGGGCATCCGCTGTGTCTACAGCGAATTGACCATGCACGATTGCGAGGTGGCCGGCAACCTGGTCAACGGGGTCAACCTGCGCGACTCCAGCCTCGACGCCGACAGCCTGCTGGTGACGGGCAACCGCAAGGGGATTTACCTGCAGCGCTCCCGCGGCAGTCTGCGCGGCAGCCGTATCCGTGACAACAGCGAACATGGCATCCTTCTTGAAGATTCAGATTTCCTGGTTGTCGGCAACCTGATCGCCGGTAATGGCCGGGCCGGTGTCCGCTGGCTGAATTCCCGGGGGGAGTTGCGGGACAACCATCTGGCCGGCAACGGGGAATATGCCCTAGTCAACGAAGGCGAGGGGACGGTCGATGCCCGTTCCAACTGGTGGGGAACGACCGCGGCCGAGCTGCTTGCCGCCGCCATTCGCGACGGCAGCGATATCGCCGGCAGGGGGCTGGTCGATGCCGGCGATCCCCTGGCTGCTCCGCCTTCGCCGCCTGCGGCAGGCTTGCAATGAAACCCATATCCTGGTGAAATGAGTTTAAAATGAAGCGACTTCTTCTGCTGATCCTGCTGCCGGTTACCGCGGCGTCTTTTTTCGTATCCGGCTGCGACCAGGTCAGGGAGCGCCCGGTCTTGCGCATCGGTTACATGAACTGCAACAACGAGCAGGAAACCCTGACGCGGTTCGCCCCCTTGTCCCGCTACCTTGCGGAGAAGGCCGGGGTGATCTTCGAAACGGTGCCGGTCGATACGCATGAATTCGAAGAACGTTTTCGCTCCGGCGAATTCGCCCTGACCCACACCAACTCGCTGCTCTATATCGTGCTCAAGGAGGATGCCGGGCTCAAGTTGATTGCGGCCGACAAGCGCGGACACTACGGGTCGCGCACCGCCGGCACCCTGATCGCCCGCAAGGGCAGCGGGATCGAGAAGCTCGAAGATATCCGCGGCAAGCGCCTGGTGTTCGGGCCGATGATGGCCCCCACCGGTTACCTGGCCCAGTACGACCTGATGCTGCAGGCGGGGATCGACCCGGAGCGGGACCTGGGCTACTACGCCATTCCGACCGGTTCCTTCAAGCACGAAAAACTCGTTTACGGCGTCTATTTCGGTGATTTCGATGTGGCCGCCGCGCCGGCGCTCGATCTTGAGGAGATGACCCGCGACGGCAAGATCACGGCCGATGATTTCGTGATCCTGGCGCAGAGCCAGGTCATCCCTTACTGCACCTTCGGCGCCGCCGGCGACCTCGACCCGGCGATTTTCGCCAAGGTCAAGCAGGCCCTGCTGGAGCTGACCCCGGAGGATACCGTCGAGATCGACGGCGAGCGGGTCAAGGTGCTCAAGTCGGCCTGGGTCGACGGTTTTGAAGAGCTGCTCGACAGCGATTACGACCCGATCCGCGACATGGCGCGGCGGGCCAACATGCCTCCTTACCAGACTTATTGAGGCGATGCCGAAATTATCTCTGACCAGCCTGCTCTGGATGCTCATTGTGGTCGCAACCGCGGCGATGGCCCTCTTGCTGCTGACCTCTTCCGGGGACGATTCGCGGATGCGTTCCGGCGGCCTGGACAAGGCGGTGGAACGGGATCTGGCCTTTCAGGCACGGGTGGCCTTTCTGCAGAAAGTGTACGCCCCGGTCGAGGCCCTGCTGGCGGAAGGCAACCCGCAGGCCGCCCTGCTCAAGCTCGATGAGCTGGGCCGCGATTATCCGGGGGACGCCCACGGCTACCTTCTGCGCGGTGAAATCCTGCGCGGTATGGGGGTTCTGGATCAGGCTATCGCCAACTACGTGCGCGCCCTCAAGCTGGACGGTGATTACCTGGAGCAGGCCGGCCCCCTGTCACGCCGGACGGAAATCCGTCAACTGGTCGATCTGGGTCTGAGTGAGCTCGGCCCCAAGGCCCGGTCCAATCCGGACAACCGCTCGCTGGCGGTAACCGTCAGGGAACTGCACTATCTGCAGAGCCGCCTGGCCGGGGGATGTGAATAAGACTATGAACTTTCGCGATCGACATCTTTGGACCGTCATCCTGGCCGGCTTGTCGCTTGGCAGCCTCGGCGTTCTCCTGTCGGTCTGGGGCAATCCGGAAAATTCCGGGATCTGCGTCTCCTGCTTTCTCGAAAACAGCGCCGGGGCCCTCGGCTTGCACGATAATTCGCGCATGCAGTACCTGCGGCCGGAACTGATCGGTTTCGTGCTCGGTTCCATGGGGAGCGCCGCCCTGTTCCGCGAGTTTCGCTCCCGCGGCGGCAGCGCACCCTTGCCCCGGCTCTTTTCCGGGATTTTCCTGATGGTCGGCTGCGCGGTATTCATCGGCTGTCCGATCAAGCTGTTTCTCCGTCTGACCGCCGGTGACCTGACCGCGGCGGCCGGCGTGCTCGGCCTGGTCGGCGGGGTCTGGTCCGGCCTGAAGACCATGGCCGGCGGGGTTCACCTGGTTCCCGCCCAGCCGCAGAAGGGGAGCGGTTTCCTGGTCCCCGTCCTGTTCGCGCTGCTGCTGGTCTTTCTCGTGGCCCAACCCGGTTTTCTGCTCTTTTCCGCCAGCGGCAGTGCCGCCCAGCATGCGCCCTGGCTGCTCGCCCTGGCTGCCGGACTGGGGCTCGGCGCCCTGGCCCAGCGCAGCCGACTCTGTGTCACCGGCGGGGTACGGGACACCCTGCTTTTGGGACACCGATCGCCGCTTCTCTACGGTTTGCTCGCTTTTGTTCTGAGCGCGGTGCTTTTCAACCTGGCCACCGGGCGCTTCAACCTGGCCCTTTACGGGCAGCCGGGGGCGCACCTCAACCACCTGTGGAGCTTTCTCGGCATGGCCCTGGTCGGCTGGCTGTCGGTGCTGATCGGCGGCTGTCCGTTTCGGCAGCTGGTCAAGGCCGGCGAGGGGGATGCCGATGCCGGACTGGTCGCCGTCGGCATGCTGATCGGCGGTGCCCTGGTGCAGAACTGGGGGATTGCGGCAACGGCGGCGGGTGTGCCGCTGTACGGCAAGATCGCCGTTCTGGCCGGGTTCGTCTTCGTCTTCGGCTTGAGCCTGGTCCAGCGGGAGCCTGTTTGACGCCGGCTCAACTCAGAAATTCAAATGGAAGGAAAAGCCTGTTGAATAAACTGTTACGCAATCCCGATATCGTCTGGCGGGTCGAAAAGCGCCGCGAGGCCGAAATTGTCAAGGCCCTGGAGGCGGGCGATGATGTCGCCGATAAGGGGAGCGTCATCCTGATCGTTTCCGGCATGATGCACCAGCTCAACCTGGTCGGCGGCAAAATCTGGAGCCTCTGCGACGGCCAGCGGTCACTTGCCGACCTGGTCGAGGCCCTGGCTTTCGAATTCGAGGTCGAGCGGGAGGAACTGGCCGAAGATGTTGAAGAATTTGTTGACGATCTGCTGCAGAGGGGGTGGCTGAAGCATGGCTGACGCGATAACCGAGCTCTTTTCGGCTCCATTGACTTTTAACTGGACCCTGTCCTTTCGCTGCAATTTCAGCTGCTCCCATTGCTACAGCCGGGACGAACTGGCGGACGAGCTGCCGACGGCCGACATCCTGCGGATCGTCGATATCCTGGCGGAAAAACAGGTGCCGTTCATCAATTTCGGCGGCGGTGAGCCGCTGATCCGCGATGACCTGTTCGAGATTGCCGATTACGCGACCGGCAAGGGGCTCAACGTTTCGATGAACTCCAACGGCTGGCGGGTTGACGAGGCCGCGGCGGAGCAGCTGCGGGCCAGCGGGTTCAAGAGCGTGGGGATCAGCATCGACAGCGCCGAAGCGGCACTGCACGACGATTTTCGCAACATGCCCGGTTCTTTCGAACGGGCCGTCGCGGCCCTGGATCATCTGCGTCGGGCCGGTGTCCGCACCACCATGAGCTCGGTCATATCCCGGATCAATTACCGTAATTTCAGGGATTTGCTTGACCTGGCCAGGAAACACGGGGTGGCCCAGGTCTATCTGCACAATTTCAAGTGCAGCGGCCGCGGTTTCAAGAACCGCGCTGATCTTGACCTCTCTCCAGAAGAATGGAAGGCCTTTTACGTGGAGGCGTTACGGGTCAAGCAGGAGACCAGCGATCTGTTGATTTCTTTCGATGATCCGGTCATCTCCTCGCTGCCGGGGTACGATGAGAAAAGTTTGGTCAACGGAAGCAGTTGTGGTAAGCTTTCGCTGCACATGCGACCCAATGGAGATATCACCCCGTGTGGGTTTATCCCCCTGGTGGTCGGGAACATCCTCAAGGACGATTTCGATGCCCTGTGGTATGATTCGCCGATACTGAAGAAAATGCGCAATAAAGAAGCCTCAGGCAAATGCTTGGAGTGCGGTTCTTTTGAAAAATGCCTGGGCGGCTGTACGGCCCGAGCTTTTGCCGTGACCGGTGAATTCAATCAACCCGATCCGCATTGCTGGAAATAGCCAATTCGGTTCATAATTTGCATATCAGTATTTTGCTTTTAGGTGGTTCGATAGCAGTTAACTCAATATTTACAAAGGAGGTGAGGCGCATGAAAAAGTATATGAAGCCCCGGGTGGTCGGTTCCTCTAATGTCCATCCCTGCTAAGGACAAAGGTTCGCCGGGGGCAGCGCTGCTGCCCCCTTTTTTTTTAGCCCTTCGCTGTTGCCGGTTGTTTCGGAAACTTTTTTGAGCCATGACCATTGACCTGCTTGACACCCCCCTGCGGATTTCCTGGTGCCTCTCCCCCGAAGGATCGCTCCCTGTTGCAGATATGCTGATTGTGGCTGAACGCCTGGTCGAGGCCGGGGTCTTTTTCGTCACTCTCGAAGATCGCCCCCTGGCTCACCCGGCGATTCACGACATTCTGCGGATTTTAGCCGACGGCGGCTGCCAGGTTATCCTGACCTGTGAAGGGACAGCCGCCGAGTTCAACTCCCTGCAGCCCGGCCTGCCTATCCGGCAGTTGTACCTGGATGTTGCCCCCTGTCTCGTCAGGGACGACTTGACGCCCCTTTCACAGGCCCTGGAGACGATCCGCAACCGTGGTTTCGATCCGGGGCTGCTGCTGGTGCCAAGGCATGGCAATGTGGCTAAAATTCCCCAGCTTTTCGAGTTTTGCCGGGCCCATAAAGTGGCTAGATTTAAGTTGCCAAACGTCGGTATCGATGGTAGCGTCAGAAGCCTTGCCGAGGCCGCCCTGGTCACCCCAGACGATCTGCAGGTTTTGGCCGGAAAGCTTGGCCCGGATGCTGCCTCGGGGCTTCAGCTTGAAGTGCACGACCTGTTTCTCTGGGAGCTGCTCTGTCCCGATCAACAGGAGAGCCGCAGTGAATACGGCGGCTGTCAGGCGGCCAACAGCCTCGGCCATGTCGACCGCGACGGCAATCTGTTACCCTGTTCGTCCTGGCCGCAAAAACTCGGTTCCCTGCTGAATCATTCGGTCGAAACGCTCTGGGCGCTTCCCGAACGACAGCGGGTTCGCGATGAAATCGCCGCGACGCCTGAAGGCTGCCGGGGCTGCCGTGATCTGTCGAGCTGTTTCGGCGGTTGCCGGGGGCTGGCCCGGACCTTCAACCGGCACCAGGGCAGCCGTGACCCCATGTGTCGGGAACCCCGTAATTAGCGTCTTCATGACTTGCCCTTTCTGATCTTAATCTGATATTCTCATAGCGACATGACGATCTACCTTGATAACGCCGCCACCACCTTCCCCAAGCCCGAGTCGGTCTACCGTGCCGTCGATCTGGCTTTGCGCAGCGTCGGGGCCAATCCCGGTCGTGGCGGGCATCTGATGGGCCTGGCCGCCGGTCGGCTGATCTTCGAGGCCCGGGAAGTGCTGGCCGGTTTCTTCGGCATTCGTGACAGCGCCCGGATCGTCTTCACCGCCAATGCCACCGAGGCGATCAACCTGGCCTTGTTCGGCCTGTTGCAGCCCGGAGACCGGGTTGTGACCTCGACCATGGAACACAACGCGGTCACCCGTCCGCTGCGGGCCCTGCAGGAGCAGGGCGTTGAAGTTGTCAAAGTGCCGGCTGATCACCTGGGGCGGATCGACCCGGCCGCGATCCGGGCGGCCTGTGCAGAGAAGACCCGGCTGGTGGTTCTGACCCACTGTTCCAACGTCAGCGGCACGCTGCAGCCGGTAGAGGAGATTGGTCCCTGGTGCCGGCAGCAGGGGATTCTCTTTCTGCTCGATGCGGCCCAGAGCGCCGGCATCTTTCCCGTCGACGTCGAAGCGATGGGGGTTGACCTGCTGGCGGTGCCCGGCCACAAGGGGCTGATGGGGCCGCAGGGAACCGGCATGCTCTATGTTCGCGAGGGCCTGCAGCTCAGGCCGCTGATTTACGGCGGCACCGGCGGCAATTCCCATTCCGATTGGCCTCCCGAGCAGATGCCCGAGCGGTATGAGGCCGGGACGCTCAACACGTGCGGGATTGCCGGACTGAAAGCGGCGGTCGAGTTCGTTGCAGAGACCGGTCTCGCTCGAATCAGGGCCCATGAGGCCGAACTTCTCCGCCACCTGATCGACGGGCTCAAGAAGAAGTCCGGCATCGAGTTGTACGGGCCGCTCAGTCCGGAAGGGCATGGCGGGGCGCTCTCCATCAACCTGGCCGGGCTGGATCCCGCGCAGGTCGGTTTTGCCCTGGACCGTGACCACGATATCGTTTGCCGGGTCGGCCTGCACTGCGCACCGGACGCCCATCGAACCATCGGCACTTTTCCCCGCGGGACGGTGCGGGTCAGTCCCGGATATTTCACCACCCATGAGGATATCGACTGTCTGCTCGCCGCCTTATCGACCCTGCTCAGGCAGGCGACAGCCTGAAGAAGCGGCACCGTTTACCAAGGAGTGACGAGATGATAAGAACCTTCGCCCTGATTCTGCTGTTGATGCTTGCCGCCTGTTCCCTGCCGCCGGAAAGCCCGGTGACCCGTAACGACCTGATGCGGACCATGGTTTACAAGAGGTATGTCATCCAGGAATCTCCCGAAGAGGTCATCAACGCCCTGAACAGGGACGGCGAGGTGATCATGGAAAGCAAGCGCAACATCCCCGGCAAAAATATTCCCGTTCATGTCAAGATCCTTGCAACTTCCGAAGGTCTTGAAGTTCTCGAGTACGAACGCTAACTGGCGGCAGTTGTTGCCCGATCACCGCCCACTTCCTTCATGAGGGTCGGCCATGAAAAAAACTTTTGTTCTCGATACCAACGTTCTTTTGCATGACCCGCAGGCGATCTTCCGTTTCGAAGATAACGATCTGGTGATTCCGATCACCGTTATCGAGGAAATCGACCGGTTTAAAAAGGACATGAACGAAAAGGGCCGCAACGCCCGCCAGATCTCCCGCATCCTCGACGGCTTCAGAGCCAAGCACAAGCTGATTGATGGCGTTCCCCTGGAAAAGGGGGGGGTGCTCAAGGTACAGCTCTACACCGAAGAGACTATCAAGGGGCTCCCACCCGAACTGCAGGTCGACCGGGGCGACAACCGGATCCTTGCGGTGGCCCTCGAGCTGAAGAAGCATTGCGACTGCCCGGTCATCTTCGTCACCAAGGATACCAACCTGCGGATCAAGGCCGATGCCGTCGGCCTGTCGGCTTCCGATTACGAGTCGGACAAGGTCTCGATCGACGAACTCTATTCCGGTACCGCCGAAGTGCAGATAGGCAAGGACGAGGTCGACCGTTTCTATGGACAGGGCTATCTTCCGCTGGAGGGGGACTACTATCCCAACCAGTGCGTGACCCTGGTCGATGCCGCCAACCCGTCTCATTCGGCCATCGGTCGCTACAACTATCCCATGCAGCGGGTGACCCCGCTGATCCGCTCCCCCAAGGAAGGTCTCTGGGGCATTCACCCGCGCAACCGGGAGCAGCAGTACGCCCTTAACCTGCTGCTCGACGACAATATCCAGCTGGTGACCCTGGTCGGCAAAGCCGGCACCGGAAAGACCCTGCTGGCCATCGCCGCCGGGCTGCACCTGGTGGCCGATCAAGGCGATTTCAGTCGGCTGCTCGTGTCCCGGCCGGTCTTTCCGATGGGGCGTGATCTCGGTTTTCTCCCCGGCGATGTCGAGGAAAAACTGGCGCCCTGGATGCAGCCGATCTTCGACAACGTCGAACTGCTGCTGGGTGCGGTCGAAGAGCGGGGCGGCAAGCACAAGCGGGGCTACAAGGAACTGGTCGATATGGGGATCCTCGAAATCGAGCCGCTCACTTACATCCGTGGCCGGTCGATTCCCAAGCAGTACATGATCGTCGACGAGGCCCAGAACCTGACCCCCCACGAAGTGAAGACGATCATTACCCGGGCCGGGGAGGGGACCAAGATCGTTCTGACCGGCGACCCCTACCAGATCGACAACCCTTATATCGATGCCTCCAGCAACGGCCTGACCTACACCGTTGAGAAGTTCAAGGGGCAGGAGATCGCCGGTCATGTCACCCTGACCAAGGGCGAACGTTCGCCCCTGGCCGAACTGGCAGCTAACCTTCTGTAAGAGGCAGTGATTGGTGATTGGTTAGGTCAACTGATCACCAATCACCAATCACTGTTTTTAAATCAACCAATTACCAATCACTGGTTTTTCATGCTTCTGCTCGCTATTGAATCTTCCTGCGATGAAACTGCCGCCGCCGTGGTGCGGGATGGCAGGCATGCGCTTTCCAACGTCATCGCCTCTCAGGTCGATGTTCATGCCCGCTACGGCGGGGTGGTGCCGGAGCTGGCATCGCGCAAGCACCTCGAGGCGATTTCGGTGGTGGTGGATGAGGCCCTGGAAAAAGCCGGAGTCACTCTGGACGATATCGAAGGCCTGGTGGTAACCCGCGGGCCGGGCCTGGTCGGGGCGTTGCTGGTCGGGTTGTCGCTGGCCAAGGCGGTGGCCTTCGCCCGCGACCTTCCGCTGGTCGGCGTGCATCACATCGAAGGCCATATCCTGGCGCCGCTGCTGGAGCATGAGGTCGCCTTTCCCTATCTCGCCCTGGCGGTTTCCGGCGGGCACACCCATCTCTACCGGGTCGATGGCGTCGGCCGCTACCGGACCCTGGGACGCACACTCGATGACGCATCCGGCGAGGCTTTCGACAAGGTCGCCAAGCTGCTCGGCCTCGGTTATCCGGGCGGCGTCCAGATCGACCGGTTAGCCGCTCTCGGCAACCCGCAGGCCATCGATTTTCCCCGCCCCCTGCTGCACAAGAAGAACTTCGATTTCAGCTTCAGCGGGATCAAGACGGCAGTTCTCAACCACGTCAAGCGGCAGGATGGGCCGATAGAAGGCGAAGCCCTGCAGGATCTGGCGGCCAGTTTCCAGGCCGCGGTCGTCGAGGTGCTCTGTAAAAAAACCCTGCGGGCCGCCGCCGAAGAAGGGTTGGATCGAATTGTCGTTGCCGGCGGGGTGGCCTGCAACAGCGGGTTACGCAGGGAG
>NZ_JBFHGD010000076.1:0-13786 GCF_041583255.1 Trichloromonas sp.
GGATCGATGCCCCCATGGGAGAGCACCGTCGCGACCATGCTGGTGGTCGTGGTCTTGCCGTGGGTGCCGGCCACCGCGATGCCGTACTTCATGCGCATCAGTTCGGCCAGCATTTCGGCTCGCGGAATCACCGGGATCAACCGACGGTGGGCTTCGAGCACCTCGGGGTTGTCGGTACGCACGGCGGTCGAAGTCACCACCACGTCGGCGTCCTCCAGGTTCTCAGGAGCATGACCGAAAGCGATCCGGCCACCGAGTTCGGCAAGCCGGCGGGTAATGTCCGACTCCTTGAGATCCGAGCCGGAGACCTGGTAACCGAGATTGAGCAGCACTTCGGCGATCCCGCTCATGCCGATGCCGCCAATGCCTACAAAATGGATAGTGCGAATTTTACCGTACATGCGTCACATTTCTTCGTTGGTGTTTAAATTGGGGGACAATTCACCGGTACAGCGGGCGATGCTGCGACACTCGCGCAAAATCCGGTCGGCCGCCCCTTTCTTTCCCATGGCCCAGGCGGCCCCAGCCATCCCCAGCAGACGTTCACGGTCGTCAAGCAGATCGCCGACCAGCCGTGCCAGCAGTTCAGGCGTAAGGTCGACCTGCGGCAGCATCAGCGCTGCTCCCCGTGAGGCCAGGGCCTGGGCGTTAGCGCTCTGATGATCGGCGGCGGCGTAGGGATAGGGGATCAGGATCGCCGGCCGGCCGCAGGCCGTCAGTTCGGCCAGCGTGGTCGCCCCGGCCCGGCAGATCACCAGGTGGCTATGGGCGTAGGCGCCGGCCATGTCATCGATAAAGGGCACCACCTCTGCAGACTCCCAACCAGCCGCCCGGTATCCCTCGCGGATTCGTTCAAGATCCTCTGCCCCGGTCTGGTGCTGGATCGTCACCTGCCCCTTGAAGCGCGCCAGCGCAGGGAGCATGGCCACCACCGCATCATTGATGGCGCGGGCCCCGCGGCTGCCGCCGAAGACCAGCAGGCGGGGGGCCCCGTCCGGCACCGGCGGGCAATCGTCCATACCGCTGCGCAGCGGATTGCCGGTGAGTACCGTGCGACTGCGCCTGAAACCGCAATCCATTTCGTTAAAGGAGGTACAGACCCGGTCGACCCAGCTGCCGAGCAGTCGATTGGTCAGCCCCGGGGCGGCATTCTGCTCGTGAATCAGGGTCGGGTACCCCTTCAGCCGGGCCGCCAGCAGCACCGGCCCGGAGGCATAACCGCCGACGCCCACAACGACATCCGGCTTGAACCTGTTCAGAATAGACAATGACTGAGCCAGGCTGCGTATCAGCTGCGGTCCCATGATCAGCTTGCCGAGCAGGGCTTTGCCAACCACGCCGCTGATGTCGATGGTTTTCAGCGGCAGCCCGAGCTCGGGTAAAACCCTCGCCTCGATTCCGCGGCGGGTGCCGACGAACAGCACTTCCGACTCGGGTTCGAGCTCCAGCAGCCGCTGCGCCAGGGCCACGGCAGGAAACAGATGTCCGCCGGTGCCGCCACCGGCCAGCAGCATTTTCATCGGACCTCCCCGACAGCACGGCTCGAAATATTCAATAAAATACCAACGGCCAGCAGCGTCGTCAGCAGGCTGGTCCCCCCGTAGGAAAGAAACGGCAGGGCCAGACCCTTGGTCGGCAGCATTCCCAGGACCACGGCGATATTGACAAAGGCCTCCAGCCCGAGCAGCAAGGTCAGCCCGAAAGCGAGAAACCGACCGAAATCGTCAGGTGCTGTCAACGACGTGCGAATTCCGCGCAAAATCAGCATCAGGAACATCGCGGCTACCACAAAGACCCCGGCGTAGCCCAACTCTTCTCCGATCACGGCGAAAATAAAATCGGTATGCGCCTCGGGCAGGAAAAACAGCTTCTGCTTCCCCTGGCCAAGGCCGTTGCCGCCGAGGCCACCGGTGCCGAAGGCGATCCAGCTCTGGATGATCTGGAAGCCGGTATTGCTTGGATCTTCCCAGGGGTTGAGAAAAGCCATGATCCGCCGGCGCCGGTAATCAACCGTCATGACCGCGTAATAAAGCAGCGGCGCGATGACGATGGCGATCGACACCAGGTAGGTCAGCCGGGTGCCGGCGACCAACAGCATGACCATGGCGACCCCGCCCAGGGTCATGGCGCTGCCGAGGTCAGGCTGCATCAGCAGCAGGGCCAGGAGCAGGGCCAGCACGATCATGTAGGGGATAAAGCCGTTGGCCAGGCTTTTGACCCGGTCCTTTTTCTTCGCCAGCGAGTGGGCCATGTAGATGACCAGGCCCAGCTTGGCCAGCTCGGCCGGCTGTACCGACACCGGTCCGAGACGGATCCAGCGGGAGGCTCCGCCGGCAGAGTTGCCGATGCCGGGCACCAGCACCATGATCAGCAACAGTACGCAGAAGAGCAGAAAGGGGACCGCCAGCTTGCGCAGATGGAGATAATCGAAGCGCATGGCGACCGCCATGACCAGAAACCCGGCAACCGCATAAATCCCCTGGCGTTTAAGAAAAAAGAAGCCGTCGGCGTACCTCTTCTCAGCCATGATCGAGGATGAGGAATAGACCATGACGACGCCGAAGCAGGTGAGCACCACCGCCAGCAGCAGAATCGTCGTATCGAATCCTCGCCTCGCTTCCATACCTAAACCGTCTCCCGGTCCGAAAGTTCCAGCACGGCACGGGCGAACAGGTCGCCGCGTTCTTCGTAGTTTTTGAACATGTCGAAGCTGGAACAGCCCGGGGAAAACAGCACCGAACCGCCGGCCGGGGTCAGCTTGCGGGCAAGCAGCACTGCTTCATCCAGAGAACCGGCCCGTACCGTGTGGGTCAGATCCCCGAGAACTTCAGCTATCCGCCCGGCAGCCTGGCCAATCAGCACCAGGTGCGCCACCTTCTCCTGCACCAGCGTGGCCAGCGGAGCGTAATCGCCCCCCTTGTCCTTGCCGCCGGCAATCAGGGTCACCGGTGCGGCAAGCCCGGCCAGGCTTTTCAACACGCTGCCGACATTGGTCCCCTTGGAGTCGTTGTACCAGGGGACGCCGTCCAGGACCCGGACCTCGACCATCCGGTGCGGGAGCCCGGCAAAGGCGCAGGCGGTCTGCCAGACGATCTCGGCCGGACATCCTTCGAGCAACGGCGGGATCATCGCCGCCATGACGTTTTCAATGTTGTGCAGCCCCTTCAGGCGCAGTTCGCGCACCGGGAACCGCCGCTCAATGCCCTGCCAGCGCCAGACGATGTCGCTGCCGTCGCAGCCCATCCCCTGGTCGGCAACTCGCGCCGAGGAAAAGAACACCCGCCGCGGCCGGATCGCGGCCGTCGCCTGCATGACCAGCGCGTCTTCGGCATTCAAAACGGCGATGTCGTCGGCCGCCATATTTTCGAACATCCGCATTTTAGCCGCCACGTAGCTGGCCATGTCGGGATAGCGGTCAAGATGGTCTTCGGTCAGGTTGAGCAGCAGAGCGTAGCGCGGGTGAAAGGCTGCGATCGCCTCAAGCTGAAAGGACGATAGTTCGGCAACCCCCCAGTCCCAGCGGCGGCCGTCGACCGCCTCGATCAGCGGGGTCCCGAGGTTGCCGCCGACGAAGGTCTGTTTCCCCCAGGCCTGGAAGATATTCCCCATCACCGTGGTGGTAGTCGACTTGCCGTTGGTCCCGGTGATCGCCACCAGCGGTGCTCCAAATTCGTCGAAGGCGATCTCGATTTCGCCCAGCACCGGCACCCCGGCACGAAGGGCGGCCGCCACTGCCGGCACCGTCAACGGCACGCCCGGGCTGAGCGCCACCAGGTCGGCTGCGCTGAAGAGCTCCTCGCTGTGACCGCCCAGATCGAATGCGACCCCCATCCCCGTCAACGTCTCGAGGCCGTCGATCTGGCCGGCGCTGCGGCTGTCGGAGAGGGTAACCGCGGCACCGCGATGGCAAAAATACGCGCACAGGGCCAGGCCGGTTCGGCCTGCCCCTGTCACGACAACATTTTTTCCGCGGTACTCGCGTCTCATATCACCTCAACTTCAGGGTCGACAGGGCCACCAGGGCCAGAATGATACTGATGATCCAGAATCTCACGATGATCTTCGGCTCCGGCCACCCCTTCAGTTCGAAATGGTGGTGGATCGGCGCCATGCGAAAAATCCGTTTGCCGTACAACCGGAACGAGGTCACCTGGAAGATAACCGACAGGGCCTCGACCACGAAAATGCCGCCGACGATCACCAGCACGATTTCCTGCTTGGTGATCACCGCGATGATGCCGAGGGCGCCGCCCAGCGACAGGCTGCCGACATCCCCCATGAAGACCTGGGCCGGGTAGGTATTGAACCACAAGAAACCGAGCCCGGCACCGACCATCGCCCCGCACAGCACCGCCAGTTCGCCCGCCCCCTGCACGCTGCTGATCTGCAGGTATTCGGAAAGCCGGGCGTTACCGGCCAGGTAGGCGAACAGCAGGTAGGTGCCCGAAGCGATGATCATCGGCCCGATGGCCAGGCCGTCGAGGCCGTCGGTGAGGTTCACGGCGTTGCCCGAACCGACCACCACCAGCATGGCGAAGGGGATGTACAGCAGCCCCAGCTCGGGCCGCACCCCCTTGAAAAACGGAAAGACCAGGTTGGTCTGGAATGGCGGATACAGGTAGAGCGCCACACCCGCCAGGCACGAGATCAGCAGCAGCCAGAACATCTTCTTGCGGGCCGAGAGGCCGTCGCTGTTCTTGTACTTGACCTTGCGGTAATCATCGACAAAACCGACGGCGCCGAAACCGACGGTCACCAGCAATGTGACCCAGACATAGACAGTGGTCAGGTCGGCCCAGAGCAGGGTCGGCAGCACGATAGCCAGCAGGATCAGGGTGCCGCCCATGGTCGGCGTCCCCTCCTTCTTGAAGTGCGATTCGGGACCGACCTTGCGGATGCTCTGGCCGATCTGCAGACGCTGCAGCTTGTCGATCAACCAGGGCCCGAGGATAAACGAAATCACCAGCGCCGTAATGGTCGCGTAAATCGCCCGGAAGGTAATGTACCGGAAAATATACAGCACCGAAAACTCGTTGTGCAGTGGATAGAGAAGATGATACAGCATAGACCGCTCCTAGCAGTTGCCCGCGGCGAGACACGGGTTGTCAGACCGCAGCGCACCACTGATTTTTTCCATCTTCATCCCACGCGACCCCTTGACCAGCACCCGGTCACCGCACTGCAGGCGACTGCGCAGGCTGGCGACCGCCTCATCGTGCGAACCGGCAATAATGATCTGCTCCTCGGCCAAACCGACTTCGCGGGCGCCGGCCGCCACCGCTTCGGCCATCTGCCCCAGCAGCACCAGCAGGTCGACCCGTCGCCCGGCAGCCTGCCCCACCTCGCGATGCAGTTCGGCCGAGGTCTTGCCGAGTTCCAGCATGTCGCCAAGTACGGCTATCCGGCGGCCTTCGCCGCCCAATTCGTCGAGGGTGGCCAGGGCCGCCTTGACCGACAGCGGATTGGCATTGTAGCTGTCCTCGAGAATAAGGATATCATCCTTGACTGAAACCACTTCCATGCGCCCCGGCGCCGGGCGGAACGCCTCGAGGCCGCGCACGATCAGTTCACCGTCCACCTCCAGGGCGGAAGCGGCCGCTGCCGCGGCCAGCGCGTTGAGCACGTTGTGACGACCGGCCACCTGCATGCGCACCGGCCAGCGGCCGCTGGGCAGCAGCAGGTCAAATGCGATGCTATTGCCGGTGGCGGAGATGTTTTCGGCCCGGACCTGGGCCTCGCTGCTCAGCCCGAAACAGATGCGTCGCACCCCGTTGGCCACCGGCAGCCCAGCCACTCGTTCGTCGTCGGCATTGACCACGGCGATGCTGCCGGGTTTCATCGCGGCGAACAGTTCACCCTTGGCCCGCAGCACCCCCTCGATATTCTGCAGGGTTTCGAGATGGGCGGGGCCGACGTTGGTGACGATGCCGATGAACGGCTCGGCGATTTCGGTCAGCCGGGCGATTTCGCCTCGGGCGCTCATCCCCATTTCGAGAACCACCCACTGGTGATCGTCCTGCAGCCGAAACAGGGTCAGCGGTAACCCCACCAGGTTGTTGAAGTTACCTTCGGTTTTCAGGCCCGGCCCGGTCAGGGCGAGGATATTGGACACCATCTCCTTGGTGGTCGTTTTGCCGGTCGATCCGGTCAACCCGATCACCGGGCCGGAAAACTCACGCCGGCGGGCGGCAGCCAGGTCGCCGAGCGCCACCAGGGTATCCGGCACCTGGATCAGCGGCACCGGGAAGGCGCCGACCACCTCTTCACTCAGGCAGGCGGCCGCCCCGTTGCGCAGCGCCCTGAGCAGAAAATCATGGCCGTCGAAATTCGGGCCGCGCAGCGGGACAAACAATTCTCCCTCCTTGAGGGTCCGGCTATCGGTCGAGATCCCGGTCACACTCATGGTCGTCCCGGCGGGAATGAGCCGTCCGCCGGTTATTTGAGCAATAGTCTGTATGTCAAGGTTCATTTATGGATGCCTCCAGCCGGCCCAATGCGCGCCGGACTTCTTCTCGGTCGTCAAAATGAATCCGCCGGGTTCCCAGAATCTGGTAATCTTCATGGCCCTTGCCGGCCACCAGCAGCAGGTCGTTTTCGCCAAGCAGCGACACCGCAAAAGCGATCGCCGCAGCCCGGTCGGCAATGGTCACAAAGCCGCGCCCGGCAAGCTTCTGCGCTTCCTCGACCGACCACTCCCGGTCGTGCACCTGTAGACAGCCGCCCCGCACTTCGTCGAGAATAGCCAACGGGTCTTCGGTCCTCGGGTTATCGGAGGTCAGTACCGCCAGGGTTGAGTAGCGAGCAGCGACCTCGCCCATGACCGGCCGCTTGCGTCGGTCGCGGTCGCCGCCGCAGCCGAACACCGTCAGCAGGCGGGCCGGCGACAGTTCGCCGACAGCCTGCAGAACCTTTTCGAGGGCATCGCCGGTGTGGGCATAGTCGACCAGAATCAGCGCCTTACGGTCGTTCTCAATCCGCTCAAGCCGCCCCGGCACCTGCGGCGCCCGCTCAAGGCCGTCGGCAATAGCCGACAGCGGCAAGCCCAGGGCGACGCCGGCACCAACAGCGCAGAGCAGATTCTGCAGGTTGAAATGCCCGATCAGCCGGGATCGCACGCTGATCGTTCCGGCCGGCGTTTCCAGTTCGGCCTCAATGCCATTAAGCGACAGTCGAACCTGGCGGGGGAAAAGGTCGGCCCGCTCGCTGGTGCCGCAGGTCATGGCGGAGGGAAACCGTTTTGCCAGCTGACGGCCATAGCTGTCATCGACATTGATTACCCCCCCCTTGCCGCCGGTCAGCAGATCGGCAAAGAATCGCGACTTGCTGGCAAAGTAGTCCTCCATGGTGCCGTGATAATCGAGGTGTTCGGGAGTCAGGTTGGTGAAAACGCCGACATCGAAATTCACGCCGTCGACCCGAAACTGGTCAAGGGCATGGGACGACACCTCCATGACCAGCGCATCGGCCCCTTCCCTGCGAAACCCGGCCACGGTCTGCAGCAGATCCACCGACTCGGGGGTGGTGTGCAGCGACGGCAGCAGGCGGTCGCTGAAACGGTAGTTGATCGTCCCCATGACCGCCGGCAGGAGCCCTGCAGACCGCAGGATCGCCTCGACCAGGTAGGTGACGGTCGTCTTTCCATTGGTTCCGGTCACCCCGACCACCGGAATCTCCGCCGTCGGCTCTCCGGCAAATCGGGCCGCGACCCGGGCCATGGCCAGCCGGGCGTTGTCAACGAGCACCCCGGAAACCCCGGCCGGCAGCTCCATCTCCTGCTCGGTAAATATCGCACGGGCACCACGGGCCAGGGCATCGGCGACAAAACGATGTCCATCGACCGTCGCGCCCCGCAAAGCGAAAAAGGCTCCATCCGCCTCGACGTTACGCGAGTCGTAATAAAGCCCTGCAATTTCGCCGTCCCCGGAACCAAGCAGCCGGCACCCCGGGAGATCGTGAATCAACTCCGCTAGCTTCATCATTTTGCCGTTTCCCCGAGCAGACACTATCCTTTTCAAGTTGGCGGCGCCAACCTGACCCATACTTCGTTTGTATATCGGACCGCCCGGCCTGGCATGGGCGACTGCTCCACCACCCGTCCAGACCCGCGCAGCTTGATGTTCAAACCGTTTTTGGCCATGACCTGCAGTACCTGACGATAACTCATGCCGATACAGTCCGGCATGACCATCCCCCCCGCTTCAACCGGATCGATGACCGCCTGCACCGGTTGGGCCAACGCCTCTTCAGCGGGCATCGGCGGCAGCGGATCGACCATGCCGGGCACGGTCGGCGAAACCTTCAGGTAGCGCAGGGCCTGGGTGGCGATCTTCGAAAAGACCGGGGCCGCCACCAACCCGCCGTAGACATGTTTGGCCGGTTCGTCAACAACAACCAGCACCACCAGCTGCGGAGCCTCTGCGGGAACCATGCCGACAAACGATGCCACCCGCTTGTCGACCGAGTAACCGCCGGTGACCGGATCGACCTTCTGCGCGGTGCCGGTTTTGCCCGCCACCACGAAGCCGGGAACCGCCGCCAGGGTTCCGGTCCCACCGTCCCCAACGGCCAGCGCCATCATGTCCCGCACCTGCTGCGCCACCTCGGCAGAAACAACCTGCCTGACCACCTCCGGTTTGCGGTGCTCGACGACTTCACCGCGATCATTGACGATTTTCTCGACAATCGGCATCGACATCAGAGTACCGTCGTTGGCGATTGCGGCGGTGGCCCGCGCCAGCTGCAGCGGGGAGACCGTCACCCCCTGGCCGAAGGAGATGGCAGCCAAGTCGATCTCGAACCAGGCCGATGGCTCACGGAGCAGGCCCGTTGATTCGCCCGGCAGGTCGATCCCGGTTGCGGAACCGAAGCCAAAATCGGTCAGGTAGCGGTAGAGTCGATTGCGTTCGAGGGCCTTGCCGAGTTTTGCCGAGCCGATGTTGGAGCTGACCTTGATGACTTCCGCTGCGGTTATCTTGCCGTAGGCGTGATGGTCATGTATGACCCTGCCGCCCACGGCAAACGACCCCTTCTCGCAGTCGATGATGCTTTCCGGCTTCACCAGCCCCTCGTTGAGAGCCGCGGCCATGAGAAAAATCTTCATCGTCGATCCCGGCTCGTAAGTATCGCAAATCGCGCGATTGCGCCACTGGGCCGGCCGATAGCTGCCGATGGCATTGGGGTTGTAGACAGGCTGGTTGGCCATGGCGAGAATCCGTCCGGTGCGCGGGTCGATGACCACCACGCTGCCGCCCTTGGCCCCCACCTTGGCCACCCCTTCGGCCAGTTCCTTTTCGGCGACATACTGGATGTTCTTGTCCAGGGTCAGGAACAGGTCGGCCCCGCCCTGTTCCCCCTCGACGACCTTGTCGCCACTCCCCATGCCGCGACCGAGGGCATCCCGCTCGACCACCAGGTAGCCGCCCTGACCAAGAATCACCGAATCGTACCCGAGTTCCAGCCCCTCCAGTCCCTTGGGATCGATCCCGGTGAAGCCGATGACATGGGCACCGATTTCCGAATTGGGATAAAACCGCTGATGCTCCTTGATGAACCCGATGCCATCAAGCTCCTCGGACCGGATTTTTTGCCCTTCGCGCTCGGTGATCTGGCGCTTGAGCCAAAGGAAATTCTTGTTCGATTTGATTTTCGCTTGAATTGAAGATTTGGACAAAGAGAGGGCACTGGCCAGCACGTTGGCGACGCGATCAGGGTCGGTAACCTTCTGCGGTTCGACGTAGATGGAATCGACTTCAACGCTCAACGCAAGCTCCTCTCCGCTCTGGTCGTAGATGGTGCCCCGCTTGGGAGTCAGGGAGATCACTTTCTGATGCTGCCGGTCAGCCCGTTTTCGCCATTCCTCCTGACCAAGAACCTGAAGCTGAAAAGCCCGCACAACAATAAAACTGAAGGCCACCAGAAAACAGAAGCCGACCAGACGTATGCGGATGCGTACCCACTTCTCCAGCTTATCCATCAGTCGATAATAATCACCTGCGCAAGGGTCGGCATGCGCAGACCAAGTTCGGTGCGGGCCACCCGCTCGATACGCACCGGGCTCCGCAGATGTGCGGACTCAAGGCGCAGCTTCTGGTTTTCCTGTTCCACTTCGCGCAGCCGGTTGCCCAGGCTGGAAATATCGTATTCCAGATTGACCACCGTGATTCTCGACCAGACAAAAAAGAGGGAAACGACCAGCAGGACGGCAAGATAGGCAAACAGGGGAAGCAGTCGCGGCCGCACCAGGGGAAATCCGTTGATTTTGGGCAGAGATCTTACCGTGGCATCCAACACTACACCCTCCTTGAAACAATCGAAAAGAAGCAACTACCCCGGCAGACGCCTGACAGCCCGCAGAACCGCACTCCGTGAACGGGGGTTTTCCGTAATCTCGAACTCTGACGCCCGCAGTGCCTTGCGGCTCAGCACCTCTACCCGGGGGCGCGTCTTGCAGACACAGACCGGAAGCCGGGGGGGGCAGGTGCAGGTCCTGGCCTCATCCTGGAAGATCCGCTTGACGATCCGATCCTCGAGGGACTGGAAGCTGATCACCACCAGGCGCCCTTCCGGTTTCAAGAGCCCGATGGCGGCGCGAACCCCTTCGGCGACGTGCTCGAGCTCCTGGTTGACGTAAATCCTGAGGGCTTGAAAAACCCGGGTTGCCGGGTGAATCCTGCCAGGAACATGCCCCCCCGGAACGGTGTCGCGCACCAATTCGGCAAGCTGCAGGGTGGAGCGTATCGGCGTTTCCTGGCGGAGCTTGACAATTCTTCTGGCAATCCGGCCGGCCCAGCGCTCTTCGCCGTATTCGCGAAAAATCCTGGCCAGTTCCTCGGCCTCCAGTTCGGCCAGGGCCTCGGCGACGGTTGTCCCCGTGGTCGGGTCCATCCGCATGTCCAGCGGCGCATCGTTGCGGAAGGAAAAGCCCCGTTCAACGGTATCCAGCTGGTGGGACGAAACCCCGAGATCGAGCAGCATCCCGTCCAGGCCGTCGATACCCAGCTCGGCCAGCACCTCGGCCGCTTCGGAAAAATTCCGGTGCCGCAGCACCACCCGGTCGCCAAAAGGAGCCAGCACTTCGGCCGCCTTGCGCAGAGCCCCCGGGTCACGATCGAGGCCGATCAATCGGCCATCCGGGTTTGAACGTTCAAGAACCAGCCGGGCATGACCGGCACCACCGAGGGTCCCGTCGAGATAGGTGCCGCCCGGCTTCGGCTGGAGCATCTCCAGCACTTCGTCGGGCATCACCGAGCGATGCTCGAAATCGATTTCAGACAAGGCTAGAGACCCACACTGGCAATGAAGCCGGGGTTGCCCTGGAGCAGCTCTTCGGATCTGCGGGTCACTTCAGCGTATTTCAACTGGCTGTAGACATCGATCTTTTCAAACATGCCCACCACCACGATCTCTTTTTCAAGGCCGGCATGCGACCGCAGCGACGGGGGAATCAGGACACGCCCCTGCTTGTCGAATGCGCAATCTACGGCCGGGGCCACAATCAGGCGGATGATCGCGTTTTTCTCCTGACTGGCCGGCGTCTCCTGGATCTGCGCAACAATCTTCCGCCACCTCGAGGGCGGGTAAGCCGACAGCCCCCCCTCGGAATTCTTGGTCACCACCAGGTGCTCGTCACCATGGGAATCTGCCAATATTTCCCGAAACTTAGCCGGGATACTGGCACGCCCCTTAAGGTCGATCGAGTTGTTAAATTCGCCCTGGAAGATCACATCCGACCCCTTCTTGGCCCAGGTTGACACCATTTCCCACTTTTTGGGACTATATCCACCCCCCCCTGAGTTGTCAAGAAAATTTATCTGTTTTCTAAGGGCTTAGGATTGCCGGGGGACACGAAAAAAGCCCCCGTCAGGGGGCCCAGAAGTGCGGATTAGACATTTCAAAGGAGAGCATTATAAATGGGGGTGGACAGGCGGGAGAATCATCTCGATTTCTTCGACCCGGCGATCGACAACCTTAAGCGCGGTGAAGATGGCTCCGTTCGACTGACAACGGTCCCCCTCCTGCGGAATCGCCCCCAGCAGCCGGAGCATGAAGCCGGCCAGGGTATTGACGTGCTCTTCCGACAGGTTGAGGCCGAAGCGGCGATTGATGGCCCGCAGCGAAGTGCTGCCATCGACCAGGTAACGCCCCGGCTCCAACTCGCGCAGCAGCACATCGTCGTCATCGTATTCATCCTGGATTTCACCGACGATTTCCTCGACGATGTCTTCCAGGGTAACGATCCCCTCGACGCCGCCATATTCATCAACCACTACGGCCAGGTGGATGCGCCGCTTGCGGAAGGACTGCAACAGGGTCTCGATGCGCTTCGACTCGGGGACGAAATAGGGGGGGCGGACCGCCTGTTCGAGTGAAAAGGCTTCCGGCTGGTCGATCGAGGCGAGAATGTCTTTCGAATGGATGATGCCGATGATATTGTCCAGGCTCCCCTGGTAAACCGGGAACCGCGAATGCCGCGACTGCTGTACCAGCGGCAGCACGTCGGCAAACGAAGAGCCGACATCGATGCCGACCACCTCGGTACGGGGGATCATGACATCACGAGCCCGAGTCTGCGAGAGCTCGAAGACGCCATGCAGCATCCGCCGCTGGTTCTTGGCCACCACCCCGGTCTGCTCGCCAACGGAGATCATGGTGCGGATTTCATCTTCGGAAATGATCGGCCGGACCCCACTTTCACCGGGCAGCAGCCGGGTAATGAGGCGGGAAAAACCGGTAACCACCCAGATGACCGGCGACAGCAGCCAGACCACCGCGAGGATCGGACGCAAAACCATAAACGACATTTTTTCCGGGTACTTGGCCGCATAGGATTTGGGGCTTATTTCGGAAAAGAGCAACAGAAAGGGGGTCAGCACCAGGATGGTGACCAGCTCTCCTCGCTCGCCGTAGCGATGCACGAACAGGCCGGTCGCCAGCACCGAAATGGCGATGTTGACCAGGTTGTTGCCGATCAGGATGGCGCCCAGCAGCCGGTCGGGATGTTCCAGCAGCGCTTCGAGGAGCAGGGCCCCACGCCGCTTCTTCTGCACCAGGTACTTGACCCGCAGTCGATCGATCGCCATCAAGGCAGTTTCCGACCCGGAAAAAAAGGCCGAGAGGAGGAATAATACCCCCAGGATAATCAGGCGAAACAGTTGCTCATCCACTCCGGAAGCTCCAGAAAAAAGTTGCTGCGCAGTGTACATGAAGGTGTGGCATAATTCAATTTTTTCAACGTAAAACGCTATGAATCAGACGAAATCATGCTCGACTTGAACCGATGGACGGGGCTGTGCTATAAAATTCCAGCCTAAAATACCGCAAGCCGGCCGGGACAGGCCAGGAGGACCGTTTGCCAACCCACCAGAGCGACCGAACCGAAGCAGTCACGCGCCACGCCCGCCTGAGCGCCGAACTGCACCGCCACAACCGCCTGTACCACATTCTCGATCGCCCGGAAATCTCCGATGCCGAATACGACCGCCTGTTCCGCGAACTGCTCGAACTGGAAAGGGCCTGGCCGGAGCTGGTCACACCCGATTCCCCGTCGCAGCAAATTGGCGCCGCACCGGCCGAAAAGTTCTCTCCCGTCGCCCATGCCGTCCCCATGCTTTCCCTCAAGAACGTCAAGAGCGAAGCGGAGTTTCTCGAATTCGACACCAGCATCCGCAAAAACATCCTGGCGCGGGAAGAGGCGCTCGACTACGTCTGCGAAATGAAGCTTGACGGGGTGGCGGTTGAGCTGACCTACGAGCACGGCGTGCTGACCGTCGCCAGCACCCGCGGAGAC
>NZ_JBFHGD010000077.1:0-13733 GCF_041583255.1 Trichloromonas sp.
CCGGGCGACTGCATCGAGGCGATCAACGGCGACCCCGTCGCCACCTGGACCGACACCAGTCATGCCCTGATCGCCCATGTCGGCTCGTCCCTGGAGTTTCAGGTGGACAGAGCGGGCAGCCCGTCGGTGTTGACCATGAGCCCGGAGGAAGGCGGCCTTGAAGGGCTGCAGTCGCTGGGGCTGCTGCCCCGCCAGGAAGCCATAGTTGGTGCTCTTGCTCCGGGGATGCCGGCCCAGGCGGCCGGGATGGAGGTCGGGGATCGAATTGTCTCCATTGCCGATTCGCCGGTGGCGTCATGGTACGATCTCAAGCGCATCATCCAGTTGGGCGGAGGCGACTCCCAGTCCTTCGTTCTGGAACGTAACGGCCAGCCCCTGACCCTGTCGATCATGCCGATCAAGGATGATGCCAACAGCACCGATTACCTGGTCGGCATCGCCCCGCAACAGGAGAGCGTCTTTCGGCGTTTCGGCCCGCTGGAGGCGGTCAAGGCCGGCGCGGGACGAACCGTCGAGCTGATCGAGCTGACCCTGGTGTTCATCCAGAAAATGGTATCCGGCCATGTCTCCACCAAGAGCATCGGCGGCCCGATCACCGTGGTGCAGATCGCCGGGCAGGCGGCTCAGACCGATCTGTCCAGTATCCTGACCGTGCTCGCCTTTCTTAGCATCCAGCTTGGCATACTTAACCTGTTGCCGATCCCGATACTTGACGGCGGCCACCTCTTTTTCAACCTGTACGAAATTGTTTTCAGGCGTCCGATGTCCCTGCGTGCGCGTGAAATCGCCCAGCAGATCGGCTTGCTGCTGCTCATTTCCCTGATGGTTCTGGCATTCTATAATGATATTGTCCGGATTTTCTTCGGGGGACAATGATGAACGAACTGCTCCTTGTGGTTGATACCGCGACGCCGGCCGGAAGCGTGGCCTTGAGCCGCGGGACGACATTGCTTGGCGAAATCGCGCTCAATCTCCGCAAAACCCACACTGACCGCCTGCTGGTCATCGTTCAGCAGCTGTTGCAGGATGCCGGATTGGCCGTTGGACAACTGGACGCTTTCGGCGTGGTGTTGGGACCTGGTTCATTTACCGGCTTGCGGGTCGGTGTGGCCACGGTCAAGGGACTGGCTCTGGCCACCGGCAAACCGGTGGTCGGGGTTTCTTCCCTGGCGACCCTGGCGATGCAGGTCCCCTTTTCCGCGTTCCCCGTATGTGCTCTGCTGGATGCCCGCAAATCCGAAGTCTATGCCGGGCTGTTCGGCTGGAAAGATGACCGACTGGAACCGCTGGGTGAGGAGTCCGTACTCCCTCCGTCCAGGCTGCTCGAATCGCTGGATCTGGACCAGGACCTGGTCTTTGTCGGCGATGGCGCCCTGGCGTATCGTGACCTGATTGTCGAACGGCTGGGGAGCCGGGCTCACTTCGCCCCCTGGCCGCTGCACATGCCGCGCGCATCGAGCGCCGCGGTGCTCGCTCTCGATGGTTTGCGGCGGCAGCAGGCGATTCCCCTGGAAGCTCTCACCCCCGCCTACATCCGTCCTTCCGAGGCCGAGGTCATGTGGGCTTCCCGGCAAGGGTGAAAGGCTGTCCCGGCGCGCTTAGAAGGTTGACAAGCAAAATCCGATTGGTTATTTTAAAATAGTGTTTTTGCTCTTTACTAACCCTTTTTCGGGAGGTGTTCTATGGAAGAACAGGATCTGACGAATCAGCAGCTGGTCCAGCAACTTTTCGATGGAAACCCGCGATTCCGTTTGCTTTATGAAGAGCATCACTTGCTGGAAAAAGAGTTGCAGAAGCTGGACCAGAAGGCGTTTTTAACCCCCGACGAAGAAATCGAAAGAAGAAAGGTGCAGAAACTCAAGCTGGCCGGTAAGGATGAAATGGAGCGTATTATCAGCCAGTTCCGCCAATAATCTTTTTTCAGCATTTTTCACGGAAAAGGGTTTGGGCTTTTGGCCTGAACCCTTTCCTATATCACCGTTAGTTTGCCAAGCCCGAACAAGTCTTTGCCTGGATCATACAGGTGCGGTTGCTGGGAGGGGTTGGCTTTACTATTTACAGACGACAGAACTTAAGCTGGAAGGATCTTTTTGAATCATGACAACGAAGCGCAGTGATGCCATAACCCAGGGCTTTGAACGCACTCCCCACCGGGCTCTTCTGAAAGCGACCGGGGTTCCCGATAAGGAAATGAAAAAACCGTTCATCGGTATCGCGACCTCCTTTACCGACCTGATCCCCGGCCACACCGGGATGCGTGATCTCGAGCGGTTTATCGAAAAGGGCGTGCACACCGGCGGCGGCTACTCCTTCTTTTTCGGTATCCCCGGGGTCTGCGACGGCATCGCCATGGGGCACAAGGGGATGCACTACTCCCTGCCGACCCGGGAACTGATTGCCGACATGGTCGAATCGGTCGCCGAAGCTCATCGCCTCGACGGCCTGGTGCTGCTGACCAATTGCGACAAAATCACCCCGGGGATGCTGATGGCGGCCGCCCGGCTCGATATCCCCTGCATCGTGGTTACCGCCGGGCCGATGATGGCCGGTACCGGACGCCAGGGTCGTCGTTTCTCTTTTGTTACCGACACCTTCGAGGCCATGGCCCAGTACAAGGCCGGGGTGATCGATGAAAAAGAGCTGATGATGTGCGAAGATCACGCCTGTCCGACGGCCGGTTCCTGCCAAGGGCTTTTCACCGCCAACACCATGGCGATTCTTACCGAAACCCTCGGCATGAGCCTGGTCCGCTGCGGCACGGCGCTGGCCGTCTCGTCGCTGAAAAAGCGCATCGCCTTCGCCTCGGGCGAGCGGATCGTCGGCCTGGTGCGGGACAATATCACGCCCCGGCAGATCATGACCAAGGAGGCTTTCGAAAACGCCATCCGCGTCGATCTTGCGCTTGGCGGCTCCAGCAATACCGTGCTGCATCTTCTTTCCATCGCCCGCGAGGCTGGTGTCGACCTGCCGCTGGAAGAATTCGACCGGCTCAGCCGCACCACTCCGCAGTTGGCGTCAATGAATCCCGGCGGCAAGCATTTCATGGAGGATCTCGACGCCGCCGGCGGCGTCCCCGCGGTTCTTTACCAGCTGCGCGACCGGATCAACGATAATCCGACCCTGACCGGGCCGACGGTCAAGCAGATCATCGCCAGCGTGGCCGAGGTCGACGAGGAAGTCGTGCATCCGGTCGGTTCGCCGGTCCGGGCCGAAGGGGGCATCGCTATTCTCTCCGGCAACCTGGCCCCCGATGGCGCCGTGGTCAAGCAGTCCGGCGTTTCCGACAAGATGATGAATTTCGAGGGAACGGCCCGCTGTTTCGAATCGGAAGAAGCGGCCATGGCGGCCCTGATGGGCGGCCAGGTCGTTGCCGGCGACGTGGTGGTGATCCGTTACGAAGGGCCCAAAGGGGGCCCCGGGATGCGGGAAATGCTCGCTCCGACCGCGACCCTGATGGGGCTCGGTCTCGGCGACAGCGTGGCCCTGATCACCGACGGCCGGTTCTCCGGCGGAACCCGCGGCCCCTGTATCGGTCATATCTCGCCCGAAGCGGCCGTAGGCGGCCCGATTGCCCTGGTTGAAGATGGTGATATCATTCTGCTCGACATCCCCAACCGGCGCCTTGAGCTCAAAGTCGCCGAGGATGTTCTTGCCGAGCGCCGCGGCCGCTGGCAGAAGCCGGAGCCGAAAATCAAGACCGGCTGGCTGGCCCGCTATGCCTCGGTGGTAACCTCGGCCAATACCGGCGCCGTCTGCAAGGCGGACTGATTAAATAGTTTCCCGGTGGGGAACCGGGGTTCGTTTCATGGTTGTTCTATATTGGAGGAGATTTTTGTGAAAAAGACTGGTTCTCAGATACTTCTGGAATGCCTGGCCCTCGAAGGGGTGGATACCATCTTCGGTTACCCCGGGGGGACGGTTATCAATATCTATGATGACCTGATGGATTCGCCGATCAACCACATCCTGACCCGGCATGAACAGGCTGCCGTGCATGCCGCCGACGGCTTTGCCCGCGCTACCGGCAAGGTCGGTGTCGCCATCGCCACCAGTGGCCCCGGTGCCACCAACACCATTACCGGCATCGCCACGGCCTACATGGATTCGATTCCCATGGTGATTGTCACCGGACAGGTGCCGACGCCGCTGATCGGCAACGATGCCTTTCAGGAAGCCGACGTGGTCGGCATAACCCGGCCGATCACCAAGCACAATTACCTGGTCAAGGACGTCAAGGATCTCGCCCGCATCATCAAGCAGGCCTTCTATATCGCCCGCACCGGGCGCCCCGGGCCGGTGCTGGTCGACCTGCCCAAGGACGTGCAGATGGCCACGACCGAGTTCTCCTATCCCGAAACCGTCGAGCTGCGCGGATACAAGCCGACCTACAGCGGAAATCCCCGGCAGATCGACAAAGCCGCCAAGATGATTCTGGCGGCCCGCAAGCCGGTCCTTTACGTCGGCGGCGGGGTGGTTCTGTCCAATTCGTCGGACGAGCTCAAGCAGTTTGCCGAATTGGTTCAGGCCCCGGTGACCACCACCCTGATGGCGATGTCCTCCTTTCCCAAGAAGCACCCGCTGTCGCTGGGCATGCTCGGGATGCACGGCACCTATTACGCCAACATGGCGGTCACCAATTCGGACCTGCTGATTGCCGTGGGGGCCCGCTTCGATGACCGGGTGACCGGCAAGATCGCCACCTTTGCGCCCCATGCCAAGATCATCCATATCGACATCGACCCGACCTCGATCAAGAAGAACGTCCGGGTCGATCTGCCGATCGTCGGCGACTTGAAAGACGTGCTGCAGAATCTGGTCAAATCACTTGGCGAGCGTAAGGAGGATGTCTCGGCTCTGGTCGATGAAACTGCCGGTTGGCGGCAAGAAATCGACGGCTGGAAAGCGCAGCACCCGATGAGCTACACGGCGTCGAAGACCGTCATCAAGCCCCAGTACGTCATCGAGAAGCTGCGGGAACTGACCAACGACGACGCCATCGTCACCACCGAGGTCGGCCAGCACCAGATGTGGACGGCCCAGTTCTTCGACTTCACCCAGCCGCGCACCTTCCTGTCCTCAGGTGGGCTGGGGACCATGGGTTATGGTCTGCCTGCCGCTCTCGGCGCCCAAGCTGCCTTTCCTGAACGCCAGGTCATCGACGTCTCCGGGGACGGTTCCTTCCAGATGAACTCCCAGGAGCTGGCGACCCTGGTGCAGTACCGTCTGCCGGTAAAGATCGCCATCCTCAACAATAACTTTCTCGGCATGGTGCGGCAGTGGCAGCAGCTCTTCTTCCACAAGCGCTACAGCCAGACCTGCATGGAGCTCCCCATCGACTTCGTCAAGCTGGCCGAGGCCTATGGCGCCACCGGCCTGCGGGCGAGCACCCCTGACGAGGTCGAGGATGTCATCCGCAAGGCCCTCGAGACGCCCGGACCGGTAATCATGGAGTTCAAGGTGGCCCGGGAAGAGAATGTCATGCCGATGGTTCCGGCCGGGGCCGGTCTCAATGAAATGGTGCTGGCTTCCTGAAAAGCCTCCCTGAAAGAATAATCTTTAGGAGAAGTTCCTGATATGAAACATACGATTTCCGTACTTGTCGAAAATGAATTCGGGGTGCTCAGCCGGGTAATTGGACTTTTCTCCGGGCGGGGCTTTAATATCGAGAGCCTTTCGGTCGCGCCGACCCTGGACGAATCGATTTCAAGGATGACCATCGTGACCACCGGCGACGACCAGATTCTTGAGCAGATCACCAAACAGCTCAACAAGCTGATCGATACCATCAAGATCATCGATTTTACCGGCCAGGATTTTGTCGAGCGGGAGATGTGCATGATCAAGGTGAATGCCGAAGAAGGCACCCGTGCCGAAGTGCTGCGCATCGTCGATATCTTTCGCGGCAAGATTGTCGATATCACGCCGCGTTCCTACACCATCGAGGTTACCGGGGCGCCGGCCAAGGTCGATGCCATCGTCGAACTGCTGCGGCCGATGGGCATCAAGGAACTGGTTCGCTCAGGTCCGGTGGTTCTCGGACGGGGCGCAAAAGGCTGGAAGGGCGCCTGACCAGGCGCCTTGACACAAGAAGTGATACCATGGAGGGCGGGTTGTGCCGAGGGAAAGATATTGGCATGATCCGCCCGCCATGCTATAAGAAATGCTCTTTTCGGGGCGTTGTCAGCAACGCCGGTCAATAAAATTCTCGATGAATCCTTCGTTGCCGTGAACGCTGCGGTGCCCGGTTTTATCGACCAACTGTGAGATTCCTGAATGCAAAATAGAAATCAGCCGGTGGCCGTCGAAGGTTATCCCTTTATTGCCCTCTTCGCCTTTATCACCCTGGTCCTTGCCCTGCTCGGCTTGAAGTGCCTGACGGTCATCCTGCTGCTCCTGACGCTGTTCACGGTCTATTTTTTCCGCAACCCCGAACGGGTTACGCCGGCAGACGCCGATGCGGTGATCGCCCCGGCCGACGGCAAGGTTATTTTCGTGGGCAAGGTGGCTGAAGAGCGCTATTTCAAGGGCGAGACCACCAAGGTCAGCATCTTCATGTCGGTGTTCAATGTTCATGTCAACCGGGCCCCCTTCAGCGGCAAGGTGGTGGACATGTTTTACCACAAGGGGCAGTTTGTCAACGCGGCCCTCGACAAGGCCAGCCTGAAGAACGAGCAGGCCGGAATTCTGCTGGAAACCGAGCGCGGCAAGCGCCTGCTGTTCGTTCAGATCGCCGGGTTGATCGCTCGTCGCATCGTCACCTATCCGGTTGTTGGCGACCTGTTGAAAAAAGGGGAGCGTTACGGCCTGATCCGGTTCGGTTCGCGGGTGGACATCTATTTTCCCGCTGAGTCCGAAATCCTGGTCCAGCTCGGAGATCGCACCGTTGCCGGTGAAACCATCCTGGGCTATCTGCGTTGAGTGATGGACGGCCAGGGGGCGCTTCCTGATTCCGCACCATCAAAAGGGGTATGATGCTGTCGAAAAAAGGCCTCGGTCGCTGGTTTTGAACAAATCCGGCTTGACAGCGGGTCGGTAACTCTGTTTTATTGATAGCTAGTTGTGCATCAAAGACGTTGAAGAGGAGTAGTAGGCGGTTATATTCCGTTCCAGAGAGCCGGCGGTCGCTGCAAGCCGGTACGGAATCCTGCTGAACTCGCCTCGGAGTCGCATCGGTGAAGCTGCTGGACGCAATGGCAGTTAGCCCGTGCCGTGAGCCTGCGTAAAGGGACGATAAAGGTCTGCCGAAGCTACGGCGAAGGCGGACGAATCAGGGTGGTACCGCGAAGCTTAGGCTCTCGCCCCTGTACGGGGCGGGAGCTTTATTGTTTTGAAAGGAGGTGGTCACGTGGAATCCGACCTTGGGGAGCTAGCACCTGCCGGTCTGGCAGGTATACTGACGGATGCAGCGATTCTTGACACGGGCCGCCTGTCTATTGGTCTGTAACGGGCGGGGAACTTATCTGGAGGAAATCATGAGCAAAACCAGGAATATCAAGATTTTTGACACGACTTTGCGCGACGGTGAGCAGTCTCCCGGAGCCAGCATGAACATCGACGAGAAGCTGCGCATTGCCCATCTGCTCGAAAAACTCAATGTCGATGTCATAGAGGCGGGCTTCCCGATCGCTTCGGATGGGGACTTCGAGGCGGTCAAGCGGGTGGCCCAGGCCATCAAGGGACCGCAGATCGCCGGTCTCAGCCGGGCCAACAACATGGATATCGACCGGGCCTGGGAAGCGCTCAAATACGCCGGCGAGCGCGGGCGCATTCATACCTTTATCGCCACCAGCGATATCCATATGAAGTACAAGCTGAAAATGAGCGAAGCGCAGGTTATCGAAACCGCGGTCAAGGCGGTCAAGCGCGCTGCCGGTTACACCCCCAACGTAGAATTTTCGGCAGAGGACGCCGTGCGTACCCGGCTGCCGTTTCTGGCCCAGGTCGTTGAAGCGGTCATTGCCGCCGGCGCCAAAACCGTGAATATCCCGGACACCGTCGGCTACACCATTCCGTCGGAATACTTCAATATCATCAAGTATTTGAAAGATAATGTGCCGAATATCGACCAGGCCATCCTGTCGGTGCATTGCCACAATGACCTGGGGCTGGCGGTGGCCAACTCCCTGGCGGCTATCCAGGCCGGCGCCGAGCAGGTCGAATGCACCATCAACGGCATCGGCGAGCGGGCCGGCAACTGTTCCCTCGAAGAGGTCGTCATGGCGCTGCGGACCCGGCAGGACATCATGCCCTTCACCAACAACGTGGTCACCGAGCATATCTACGCCGCCAGCAAGCTGTTGTCGACCATTACCGGCATCGTCGTGCAGCCCAACAAGGCGATTGTCGGGGCCAACGCTTTCGCGCACGAGGCCGGCATTCACCAGCACGGCGTGCTGATGGAAAAGACGACCTACGAAATCATGACCCCCGAATCGATCGGCCTCAACCAGAACAAGCTGGTGCTGGGCAAGCATTCGGGCCGTCACGCTTTCATCAAGCGGTTGGAAGAGCTCGGCTACGACCTGGGCAAAGAGGATATCGAAAAGGCTTTCGTTCGCTTCAAGTCCCTGGCCGATCAGAAGAAAGAGATTTACGACGAAGACCTCGACGCCATCGTTGCCGATGAGATCATCCGCATCCCCGAAGTCTACAAGCTGCTGCAGATGAATGTATCGTCCGGCTCCTTTGCCGCACCGACCGCCACCGTCGAGCTCGAGGTCGACGGCAAGGTGAAGAAGACCGCCCAGATGGGCGACGGCCCGGTCGACGCCACCTTCAAGGCGATCAAGAAACTGACCGGCAGCCAGGCCCGGTTGCTGCATTTCTCGGTCGGCGCCATTACCGGCGGCACCGACGCCCAGGGCGAATGCACGGTACGGCTTGAGAGCGATGGTCGTGAAGTGCTCGGCCAGGGCGCCCATCCCGATATCATCGTGGCCAGCGCCAAGGCCTACATCAACGCCCTCAACAAGATCGCCACGGCGCCCAGGCGCAACGACATCCACCTCTGACAACCGGCGAAATCATGATTTCAGGCGGGACGGCGACAGCCGTCCCGCTTGGCTTGTCAGCCTGACGATGACGTCAAGCTTGCCTGACGAGTCGCCTTGGGATAGAATCGCCGGGCTGTAACATCGAAGAGAACGACAAGGAGAGAGTATGGGAAAGACCATTGCCGAAAAAATATTCGCCGCGCACCTGCGTGACGAGCCGTTTCCAGGGACCAAGGTGCTCGACCTCGACCGGGTGCTCTGTCATGAAATCACCACTCCCGTGGCCATTGCCGACCTCGAGGCGAGGGGCAAGGACCGGGTCTTCGACAACACCAAAATCAAGGCGGTCGTCGATCACGTCACCCCGTCGAAAGACAGCAAGACCGCCCTGCAGGCGAAAATGCTGCGTGACTGGGCCCGCCGCCACCAGATCAAGGATTTCTTCGACGTTGGGCACAATGGCGTCTGCCACGCGATTTTCCCCGAGAAGGGCTATATCCGCCCCGGCTATACGGTGATCATGGGCGACAGCCACACCTGCACCCACGGCGCCTTCGGTGCGTTCGCCGCCGGCGTCGGCACCACCGACCTCGAAGTCGGTATCCTCAAGGGGGTCTGCGCCTTTCGCGAGCCGGCCACCATTCGCGTCAACCTGACCGGCACGCTGCCGAAAGGGGTTTACGCCAAGGACGTCATCCTCTTCGTGATCGGCCAGATCGGGGTCAACGGGGCGACCGACCGGGTTCTCGAATTTCGTGGCCCGATCATCGACCAGATGAGCATGGAAGCCCGCATGACCCTGTGCAACATGGCGATCGAAGCCGGCGGCACCTGCGGCGTCTGCATGCCCGACATGGTCACCGTTGACTACCTCTGGCCCTTCATCAAGGATGAATTCGAAAGCCGCGAAGCGGCCCTGGCCGAATACAGCAAATGGGTTTCCGACGACGACGCCAGTTACGCCAAGGTGCTCGACTACGATGTTTCCAAGCTTGAGCCCCAGGTCACCTACGGCTATAAGCCCGATTGCGTCAAGCCGGTGGCCGAGATGGCCGGAACCCCGGTGGATCAGATCTACATCGGCACCTGCACCAACGGTCGCATCGAAGACCTGCGCCAGGCGGCTGAAGTGCTCAAAGGAAGGAAGGTCGCCGAGACGGTGCGCGGCATCGTTTCGCCGGCGACGCCGAAGATCTTCAGCGACGCCCTGGCCGAGGGAATTATCCAGATCTTCATGGATGCCGGTTTCTGCGTGACCAACCCGACCTGCGGCGCCTGCCTGGGGATGAGCAACGGTGTTTTGGCCGAAGGGGAAGCCTGCGCCTCGACCAGCAACCGCAATTTCAATGGACGCATGGGCAAGGGCGGGATGGTTCACCTGATGAGCCCGACCACCGCCGCGGCGACCGCCATCACCGGCGTCATCACCGACGCCCGTACCCTGTAACGGATCACGCAGGAGAGATACGACATGACGAATAAAATTTTCGGCGGCCCGGCCATCTTTCTCGACCGGTCCGACATCAATACCGACGAAATCATCCCGGCCAAGTACCTGACCGAGGTGACCAAGGAAGCCCTCAAGCCCTTCATGCTTGAGGATCTCAAGCTGGAAAACTTCGATCCCAGGGGCGACAAGATGAAAAACGCCCGGGTGGTGGTCAGCCGTGAAAACTTCGGCTGCGGTTCATCCCGCGAGCACGCGCCCTGGGTCTTCGAAGTTAACGGCGTGCATACCATCATCGCTCAGAGCTATGCCCGGATTTTCCGGCAGAACACCTTCAACGGCGGCATGCTCGCCATCGAACTGCCCAAGGACGATCTCGACCGCCTGTTCGCCCTGGACAAGGCGGGGAGCGTCAGCATTAGCGTCGACCTTGACGCCCAGAAGGTCATCGCCGTTTCCGCCGGCAAGACCGAGACCTTCAGTTTCGACATCAGCCCCTTTGACAAGGCGCTGGTGCAGGCCGGCGGCTGGGTTGAATTCGCCGACGCCCGCTACTGATCAATAGCCATAATTAAACGCAAAGAGGCCGGACAAGTTGTCCGGCCTCTTTGCGTTTGCGGTCTTTTTAACTCAATCCCGGTAGCGCCTGGTCAGGTCGCCGTAGGCGTCGATCCGGCGGTCGCGCAGATAGGGCCAGATGCGGCGGACGTCTTCGCTGCGCTTTCGGTCGATGCCGACAACCAGCACCTGCTCGTCCTCGTTGCCGGCCGCGGCGATCAGTTCCCCCTGGCAGCCGGCGACGAAGCTGTTGCCCCAGAACCGGGCGCCGGCCGTCTGCCCGGAGGGGTCGGTCTCGAAGCCGACCCGGTTGACGCTGATGACCGGGATGCCGTTGGCCACCGCATGGCTGCGCTGGATCGTAATCCAGGCCTCGCGCTGGCGGGTCTGCTCGTCGGTGCTGTCGTTGGGGTCGTAGCCGATGGCGGTAGGGTAGATCAGCATCTCGGCGCCGGCCATGGCCATCAGCCGGGCCGCTTCCGGGTACCACTGGTCCCAGCAGACCAGGACGCCGAGGCGGCCGACCGAGGTGTCGATGGGGGTGAAGCCGAGATCGCCGGGGGTGAAATAGAATTTTTCATAATAGCCGGGATCGTCGGGGATGTGCATTTTGCGGTATTTGCCGGCGATGTGGCCGTCCGTCTCCAGCACCACCGCGGTGTTGTGGTAGAGTCCGGGCGCCCGCTTCTCGAACAGCGAGGTGACGATGACGATGCCGAGTTCTTTGGCCAGGGCGCCGAAGGTCTCGGTCGCCGGGCCGGGAATCGGTTCCGCCAGGTCGAAACAGCCGGTGTTCTCGGTCTGGCAGAAATAGAGCCCGCAGTGCAGCTCCTGCAGCACCACCAGGCCGGCTCCCCGGGCTGCCGCTTCACGGATGCCGCGGATGCTTTTGGCGATGTTCTCTTCGCGATTGTCGCTGCAGCCTTGCTGCACCAATCCGACGTTCAACAGCTTCATGCCAGTACTCCTTTGGGAATCTGCATGGTCACGCAGTGCAGCGAACCGTGCTGCAGGATCAGCGGCAGGCAGTCGATGCCGATGATCCTGCGCTGGGGAAAGGCCTGGGCGATCACCTCGAGGGCCGCGGCGTCCTGCTCGTCCTGGTAGGTCGGCACCAGCACCGCCCCGTTGATGACGAGAAAGTTGGCGTAAGTGGCCGGCAGGCGCTGGCCGTCCTCGTCGAAACAGGCTTTGGGCCAGGGCAGGGGGAGCAGCCGGTAGGGGCGTCCGTCAATGGTGCGAAAGTTCTTCAACTCCGCCTCCATGTCCGCCAGGACGATGAAATGCTCGTCCTGCGGATCATCGCAGCGGACGTAGGCGATGGTGTCGTTCGGGCACAGCCGGGCCAGGGTGTCGATGTGCGAGTCGGTATCGTCGCCGGCCAGGTAGCCGTTTTCCAGCCACAACCACCGGGTCGAGCCGAACAGGCCGCCGAGGGCCGCTTCAAGCTCTTCACGCCCCAGGTGCGGGTTGCGGTTGCCGTCGAGCAGGCACTCGCTGGTGGTGAGCAGGGTTCCCGCGCCGTCGCTTTCGATGCTGCCGCCTTCCAGGATCAGGCCGGGGATGCGCACCTCGTGGCGGCCGAACAGACCGCCGCGAGCCAGGTTGCCGGTAATGCGGTTGTCGAAGTTGGCGGCGAATTTCAGGCCCCAGCCGTTGAAGCCGAAGTCGAGCAGCACCGGACGGCCTTCTTCGAGCACCGTGATCGGACCGAAGTCCCGCGCCCAGGTGTCGTTGGTCGGCATCTGCAGCAGGCTCACCTGGTGCATGTCCACTTCACCATTTTCCAGCAACTCTTTGATCGTTGCGATCTCCGGGGCGACGATCAGCACCCTTTCGAACCGGCAGATCTGTTTGGCGATGGCGACGAAAACCGGTTCGACGGCGGCCAGGTCGTCGCACCAGTCACTGTCAGCGTGCGGCCAGGCCAGCAGCACGCCATCCTGTTCTTCCCACTCGGCGGGCAAACGTACGTTCATTCTCTTATCCTGCAGGTAATAGGTCCGGATGCGCTGGGCATCCTAGCCCATCTTCAGTTCGTTGTAAACAGGCTTGCCCGGCAGGTCGATCCGCAGGCGGTGGTCGATATAGGCGTACAGGCTCCAGGCCAGAATGATCCCGGTCAAGGTGAGGATGGTCAGGCGCAGGGGGCGCGACAGCTGATGCGGCCGCACGTTGGCGCGCCAGGGAAATTCACCGCCGTGCCGCAGGCGCATCTCGCAGGCGGTGATCAGGATAGTCAGCCAGGCCGCTGCCAGGGCATAGCCGCCGAGAACGTCGCTGAACCAGTGTACGCCGAGGTACAGGCGGCTGAAGCCGATCAGCAGGGCCAGGGCGCTGCCGGAAAGAACCAGGTAAAAACGGCTCTGCAGGTTGCCCAGGGTGTTCAGCAGCATGTAGACCAGCAGGCCGTAGAAGACCAGGCCGACGAAGGCGTGGGCGCTGGGAAAGCTGTGAATCGCGGTTGCCAGGTTGGGGAAATACGATTCGGGACGGGCCCGCTCGAACAGCAGTTTGAGCAGAAAGACCAGCAGTTCACCCGCCGCGGTGCCGCCGACCAGGATGACGGCGGAAAAATAGCGGTTCTGCAGCAACAGCCAGAGGCAGGCCCAGAGCCCGATCAGCACGATCACCGTGGCGTTGCCGAAGTAGGTGATGATCAATACGATGACGTTGCTGACCGGATGGTGCATCCGGGCCAGTTCCTGGTAGATCTGCTGGTCGAGGCGGGTCAG
>NZ_JBFHGD010000078.1:0-13689 GCF_041583255.1 Trichloromonas sp.
ACGAGCCGACCACCGGCCTTGACCCCCAGTCCCGCCACCAGGTCTGGCAGCGCCTCGAAGAACTCAAGGCGACCGGGCTGACCATCCTGCTGACCAGCCACTACATGGAAGAGGCGGCCCGCCTCTGCGACCGCCTGCTGATCATGGACCACGGCAAGGTGCTGGTCGAAGGGGCGCCGACGGAGCTGATTGAGCGTTATGTCGGCCGGGAGGTCATCGAGGTGTGCGCGCCGGGCCCCGCCATGCTCGACTTTCTCAGGGAGAAAGAGATCGAGTACGAAGCGGTCGCCCAGCGACTGCTGATCTACAACCCGAGCGGCAGCGAACTCTTCGCCCGGCTGAACCGGGAGCTCTCCTGCGCCGGCTGCAGCCTGCGCCAGGCGACCCTCGAAGACGTCTTTCTGCGCCTGACCGGCCGGGAGCTGCGGGAATGAGGCGCGCGCGGATGGGGATTTCGTCCCGCTGCCTGCGGGTCTGGCAGCGCAATTTCGCGGTCTACCGCAAGACCTGGAAGATCAGCTTTCTGCCGCCGCTGCTCGAGCCGCTCTTCTACCTGCTGGCCTTCGGCGTCGGCCTCGGCGTGCTGGTCAAGGGGGTCAGCTACCGCGGCGAGGTGGTCTCCTACCTGGCCTTCATCGCCCCGGCGCTGCTTTCGGTGGCGATCATGTACAACGCCTTCTTCGAAACCACCTACAACTCCTTCGTGCGGATGTATTATCAGAAGACCTTCGACGCCATGCTCGCCACCCCCCTGAACATCGAAGAAGTGATTACCGGCGAGATCCTCTGGGCGGCGACCAAGTCGCTCATCGCCCTCTCGCTGATGCTGGTGGTGGTCAGCCTGTTCGGCTTGGTCAGCTTCCCGCACGGGCTGCTGCTCTTTCCCCTGGCCCTGCTCGGCGGGCTGGCCTTTGCCGCCATCGGTATGATCTTCACCGCCGTGGTGCCGACCATCGAGGTCTTCAACCTGCCGATCTTCCTCTTCATCACCCCGATGTTCCTGTTCAGCGGCACCTTTTTTCCCCTCGACACCCTGCCCGGATGGGCCCAGGGGGTGGCCCAAATCCTGCCGCTGACCCACCTGGTCGCCCTGGCCAGGGCTCTGTGTATGGGGCAGCTTTATCCGGGGATGTGCTGGCACCTGGCCTACCTGCTGGTCTTCTGTTCCATCGGCATCCCCCTGGCGCTGCGCCTGATGCACCGGCGGCTGATCAAGTAGGTGGAGGATCCAACTTTTTGACGCAGGGAACAGAGACCTCTATACTGGAGAGGACACCTGGGGAGCAGGTTGAAAAAAGACCACTTTGGGCAACGCGGTGGCAATAGATTGATAAATTTTATGACTGAGTATCAGCGGCAGTATCAACTTCTCTTTGAAACCATGGCCCAGGGAGTTTTTACCCAGCAGGCGGATGGAACCCTCCTCGATGTGAACCCTGCGGCCCTGGCAATGTTCGGGCTGGACAAAGAGCAGTTTCTCGGGCGCACCTCCTTTGCTCCGGCCTGGAAAGTTGTCAGGGAGGACGGTACCGACCTGCCCACGGAGCAGCACCCCTCGATGCTGGCCCTGCGCACCGGGCGGCCGGTCAAGGATGTCGTCGCCGGCATCTTCAACCCCCGCCGGCAAGACTTCGTGTGGCTGGTGATCAACGCCATCCCGCTCGTCAAAGAAGGCGAGAGCGAACCCTACCAGGTTCTGGTGACCCTCCACGACATCACCGAACGCAAACGGGCCGAGTCGGCGCTGCAGGAAAGAGAAGCCCGGTTGTGGCTCTTTATCGAGCACGCCCCTGCCGCGCTGGCGATGTTCGATCGCGAGATGCGCTACCTGTGCGCGTCTCGCCGCTGGTTGAGCGACTATGCCATGGATCAACAGGATCTGGTCGGCAGGTCCCATTACGACGTCTTCCCGGAAATCCCGAAGGAGTGGCGCGAGGCCCATCGCCGGGGGTTGGCCGGGGAGGTTGTGCGGGCGGAGGAGGACCGGTTTGAGCGGCTTGACGGTTCGGTTCAGCGGCTCCTGTGGGAAATTCACCCCTGGCGCGATGGCGCCGGCGAGATCGGGGGGATCGTCATTTTCACCGAGGATATCACCGACCGCAAGCGGTCTGATGAGGCGCTGCGGGAGAGTGCGCGGAGGCTGGCCAGGGCGCAGGAGATCGCCCACCTGGGCAGCTGGGAGCTGGACCTGCTCAAGAACGAACTGGCCTGGTCGGATGAAGTCTACCGGATTTTCGGTTTGCAACCGCAGGAGTTTGCGGCTTCTTACGAGGCCTTCCTCGAAGCGGTGCACCCGGAGGACCGTGCTGCCGTGGATGAAGCCTACCAGGGTTCGCTGCGCGAGGGGCGGGACAGTTACGAAATCGAGCATCGGATCGTCAGGAACGCGACGGGCGAAATCCGCAACGTTCATGAGAAATGCGAGCATATCAGAAATCAGGCCGGCACGGTCATCCGTTCTGTGGGCATGGTTCACGATATCACCGAACGCAAGCAGGCCGAAGCGGCTCTGCGGCAGGCCAAGGCGTCGGCCGAAGCGGCCAGCCGGGCCAAGGACCAGTTTCTCGCCAACATGAGCCACGAACTGCGCACCCCGATGACCGGCCTGCTTGGCCGGCTCGACCTCGCCCTCCACGGGGAGCTGTCCGAGCCGCAGCGGGGGCATCTGCAGGCGGTGAGCAAGTCAGCCCAGGCGCTGCTGCGGATTCTTAACGATATCCTCGATTTTTCCAAGATCGAGGCCGGTATGCTCACCCTGCTCGAAGAGCCGTTTAATCTCCATGACATGGTGCGGGGGGTGCTGGAGCTGTTCGAGCCCGAAGCTCAGCGCAAGGGGCTTGATCTGGTGGTGGACATTGCTCCCGGCACCCCTCGGGTGGTGCAAGGGGATAATGGGCGGGTGCGGCAGATCCTGGTCAACCTGGTCGGCAACGCCGTGAAATTCACGGGGCAGGGGCAGGTAGCCGTCCGGGTGGTCGCCGGGGATCTGACCGCTGACGGGCGGCGGAATCTTGCCTTCACCGTGGCCGACACCGGGATCGGGATTTCCGAAGAGAAGCAGCAAGACCTCTTCCAGCCCTTCATCCAGGGGGATGCCTCCCATACCCGCCGTTACGGCGGGACCGGCCTCGGCCTTTCGATCAGCCAGGAGGTGGCCGTACAGATGGGCGGGGCCATCACTTTTACCAGCGAACCCGGCCAGGGAGCCACCTTCGTCCTTGCCCTGCCGCTGCGGGAATCCGCCGCGGATGTTCCTCAAGCTGCCCCGGCGGAGGGTGCCGCCCCGCTTCCGGCCCCGGCGGATGCGGGCAGTCCACGCCTGCTGGTGGCGGAAGACGACCCGACCATTCGCAGTCTGCTCGGAATCATGCTTCGCCAGGGCGGCATCGAATTCGACACCGCCTGCAATGGCGAGGAGGCGGTCGGGATGTGGGAGCAAGGAACATATGACCTGATCCTGATGGATATGCAGATGCCGCTGATGGACGGATTTGAAGCCACCCGCGCCATCCGGGAGCAGGAAGCGGCGCGAGGCGGTCATGTCCCCATCGTCGCCCTTACCGCCCACGCCTACCAGACCGACCAGCAGAAATGTCTTAATGCCGGGATGGATGCCTACCTGGCCAAACCGTTCAACTTCAAGAATCTCTTTGCCGTGATCGGGGAGTGGCTCGGCGCTTGAGTGGCCGGGTGACCCCGTTCAGTCCTGCAAATTTTCAGAAATCCTTCCCGCGGTCTTTCCGTAATTCTCAAGGTGTTAACTTTTCAGGCGAATCCCCTGCTTTGGCCGCATTTGCATGCCGCTCGCGATTTTTTTCGGCCAAGGCGCATCGATTGACTTTTGGTGAAAGTGAATTAATTTATATATATATGTGGGGGGGCATGAGAAGTGGCCGCGGGTAGTGCGACCGGCTCTTGTGACGTTTTTTCCCCTTTATATCGAGGAACACGGCGGTGTTCGTGCCGTTCGTCTATAAAATATAATGAATTCAGAAAAAGTTGCTCGCTTCTGGATCATCGGTCCGCAGGATCTTGCCAATTCTCTGCTGGCTCGTTTTATCACCGATCACTTTGACAGCGGCGTTGAATTCGGCCAAAGCCTTCTGCAGGTCGGCAACGCCCGGTCTTCATCGCAACGGCCGGTGGTTATGTTTGATTGCCGCTCCGCGGAGCGGCGCACTCTAGTTGAAACCCTGTGCAGCGAGCTGCATACGCGGCTGCCGATTCCCCTGACCCTGCTGGTGCACCTCCCCCGGGCTCTGGGCATCGAACGTGAGGCTTTGCAGGCCGGGGTGCGCGGATTCGTTTACGAAAACGATGGCAGCGCGGTTCTGCTGCGTGCCGTGCAAACCATCCTCTCCGGTGACATCTGGAGCTCACGCAGATTCATGGTTGATTGTCTGCTGGCGGCGGGCCACCAGGCTGCGCCGGCGCTGAATCACTCTTCAGTACATCTCACCGGCCGGGAAATCGAGGTCCTCTCCCTGCTCGCCCAGGGCAAAAGCAATCAAGCCATTTCGCAGGGCCTCTACATCAGCCAGCATACCGTCAAAACCCACCTCTACAAGATTTACCGCAAGATCAACGTCTCCAATCGCACTCATGCGGTCCGTTGGGCCCTGAAGCACCTGTAATCCCCTCTGTATTAAAGGCACCGCTCCCCGTGTCCGCATCTCATACTTTCGCCTGATCCCAGTGCAACAATTAGGAAAAATTATACGATGATCGACCGATTTTGGTTGAGCATTTGTCGGGTACTTTTATTGCCTGCGACACTTTTTGATAACGCTAATGGAGAAATTCTTTGAATCTGAATGCGACGACAACGCCATTGACGGATGCGGTTCTGATTCCGGCGGCCGGCCTGGGGAGCCGGCTCTGGCCACAGGGCTGTGCCAAGGAGCTCTTCCCGCTGGGGTTTTCCCCGAGGCCGGGCAGTGCAGGCGAGGTTCGGCCGAAGGCGGTCAGCGAATACTCCCTGGAGCGGGCCAGGCTGGCCGGGGTGAAGCATGCGTTTGTTGTTATCGGTGCCCACAAGCCTGAACTGGTTCGCTATTTCGGCAGCGGCGAAGAATTTGGCATGCACATCGCCTACCTCTACCAGGCTGCGCCCACCGGTTTGGCCTCTGCCATAGATGTGGCCACCCCCTGGGTTGCCGGAGCGAGGATTCTGCTTGGGCTGCCGGATACCGTTATTTTTCCTGTCGACGCCCACCGCAGCATCCGCCGCCGCCTGATAACCGGATGTCTGGACCTGGTGCTGGGGGTTTTCCCAACGGACCGCCCGGAGTGGCTCGGACCCGTTCGCCTGGATAAAGCCGGGCGCATCCTCGAAGTTCAGGACAAGCCTCTCCACACCGATCTGTGCAATACCTGGGGCACTGCCTGCTGGGGGCCGGCATTTACCGAGCTGTTGCATGTCGGGTTGGCACGTGCCCGGCGAAACGGGCTTCCCGAACCGCCTCTCGGCTATTTCTTTCAGCAGGCGGTTGTTGCCGGGCTGAAGGTAGAAGGAGAGTCTTTCCCCGAGGGGATTTTTATCGACATCGGTACCGCCGAGGGACTGACGGCTGCGCGCCGGATGCTGGAGCCGACCTTCGGGCAAGTCGAGAAAACTGCCTGCCCGGAGGTTCAGGGAGCCTGGCCTGCGCTGGACACTGTTCCCATGAGGGCAGCTCTTTATGACTAATTCCGCAATTCCCGCAGCAAACCGGGCGGCGGCGGTGCGACCGCTGTTGGCCGCTATCACCGATCGCTGCCCCATTGCCTGCGGGCATTGCGGTCTGGCAGAGAAAAACAGCGCCGATTTTCCGGCCCCGCAGGTGATCCTGAGGCGACTCGAAGGGGCCCTGCGATATGGTTTCAATCATCTTGTTTTTACCGGGGGCGAACCCTTTGCCGACCTCGACCTGCTGCGACAGGCCCTGCAGTGCTGCCAGCGCGGCCGGGTGACGGCCGGGGTTTTTACCAATGCTTTCTGGGCGGAGAGTGAGGCGCAGGCCCGCCGTGTGCTGGACTCCCTCCCTGGGCTGAGCCACCTTTGGGTCAGTGTCGACCGGCACCACCTGAACTACGTGCCGCTGCAGAAGGTCCGCTGGGCCATTGAGGCCGCCCGCTCCTGTCACCTTCAGGATGTCTGCCTGGTGGTCTCGGCCGGAACAGTGCAGGAGCGCCTGGATATGAAGGATCTGCTTCGGCAGCACGGCCTTGGTGAACGGGTCTTTTTCAACCCGATCATCCCCGCCCCGTTTATGCCTTCGACGGTGGACCTGGAGTCCTGGAAGATCGGCGGCCTGGGCCCCGAAAGCCCCCTCGGGCCATGCCGCATCAATACCCCCCTGGTCTTTCTCGACGGCACCCTGGCCATGTGCCATATCGGTAAAACCTTCAGCGCCGCCGGGGACCACGGCGCCCCTTACCGACTGGGGAATGTCGATGCCGAGGGGTGGGAGATCCTCATGGCGCGGGCGCTGGCCAATCCCCTGTACCTCTTTTTATCCCGGCACGGCCCCTGGGGACTGCTCGAACTGCTGGCGCCGAGCCCGTCGCGTGAGCGCCTGGCCGCGGCAGAGGTTACTTGCGCCTGCCACCTGTGTATCTGCCTGCTGGCTGATCGCGAATTCAGGGACGAAGTGCTGACCGTGCTGAATTCTCCGGGGTGGCGCGCACTTTTGGAAATCAGCAGATACCTGCCCCGCGAAGGGGCGCGACCGCAAACTGATCTCGGTGCCTGTCCAGGGTGAACAGGCCTTCAATGGAGGAATAAATGACAGAAAAAATGGATCTGATGGAACGCGTCATCGTCGGTGTCGTCATGGATGACAAATTCAGGGAATGGGCGTTGGGAAGCCCCAAGAGCGTTCAGGAAATTTTCGGCATTTCCGATAAACAGGCCGAAACCCTCAAGCAACTCAATGAAATCGACCCGGCCCAAATCCGCAAGCTGGGCAGGTCAGTCAAGGATCCCAAGGCCTTTGCTGCCGGCATCGCGGCGAGCGCCGATCTGATCAAGGATATTGGTGTCGCTGCTTCATACTATTGATTTTTAGAATCTGAAACTCACCTGAATCAACGATTGGCCGGTTCACCCTGGCCAGGCACCGAGAGGCCTGAAAGATGTCGATTTGCCTGATTCCCAGTTTTGTTTTTCTTGATAACCTGCCACAACCCGACCAGCGCTGCCTGGGGCCCTATATTCCCCTCGGGCTGCTTGCCCTCTCCGCCGTGCTGCAGGAGGCCCGGATCGAGCACCGGGTGCTCGACCTGCTGAGCCTTCCCGGTGCGGGGGAGCCGCGGGGGCTGGACCGCTTTGTCACAGAAACGGCGGCGCACCTGGTCGAGCTCGAGTACGATATCTACGGGTTTTCCACCGCGTCGCGCAGCCTTCCTGAAGTGTTGCGCATCTGCGAGTATCTCAAGGCCCGCAAACCGCAGGTCCTGATCCTGCTCGGCGGTCCCCATGCCTCCATTGTGGCGGGGGAAATCCTTGCCCATTTTCCCTTTGTCGACGCGGTCATCCGCGGCGAGGGGGAGATCGCGCTGCCCCGGTTCCTCGCCGTGGCGCAGCAGCGAGGGGGCTGGGACGAAGTGCCCAACCTCAGCTTCCGTCGAGGCGAGGAAATCGTCGAAAATTCGCACATGGCCAAGCCCGCCGATTTGGATCGGCTGCCGGTTCCGGCCTATGGGAACTATCCGCTGTCGCCGCAGAATCTGACCCCAGTCGATGTCGGCCGCGGCTGTCCCTTCCCCTGCACCTACTGCTCAACCAGCCTGTTCTGGGAACGCAAGCCCCGCACCAAGAGCCCGCAGCGGGTACTGCAGGAGCTGGTTCACCTGCAGGAGGATTTTGGCTGCCGTGAGTTTATCTTCGATCTGGACACCTTCACCTTTGACCCCGGCTACGTCCGCCAGGTCTGTGCCGGGATCATCGAGCAGGGGCTGGAGATTTCCTGGGAATGTTACGCCCGGGTACAGGGGCTCGGCGAAGACTTGCTGGAGTTGATGCGGCGGGCGGGGTGTGCGCGCATTCTGTTCGGGATCGAAACGACCTCGCCGCGGCTGCAGAAAGCGATCCGCAAGCAATGCTCCCCGGAGGCGCTGGAGCGCACCCTCTCTGCGGCCGTTGCCTGCGGCATCCAGGTTACGGCAGGGTTTATTATCGGTTTTCCCGAGGAAACGGAAGAAGACATCGACCAGACCCTGGCCTTTGTTCGCAAGCTGGTCGCCATGGGGATCTACGATTATCGTATCAACCGCCTGCGTTGCTATCCCGGCACCGAAATGTTCGCCGGAAGCCAGGAGCAACTCGAACTGCGCCCCGATTACCGGTTCTTTCTTGGCGGCCTCGAAACGGGCCACATCGAGGCGGCGGCGCACAAACAACTCTTTCCCGATGCCTATTGGGTCACTAATCGCCACTACAGCGGGGACTATTTCGATTTCATCCACGGCCTGTTGTTGAACTACCCGCAGACCGCTCTGCAACTGACGGACTGCGCAGGGGGCAGCGCCGCCCTGTTTCAGACCTGGCAGGCGCTTCCGGCCGATAACCGCGGTGATTTTTTCGGTCGCCTCAAGGCGCTGGTTACTGCCTGCGGGGGGGAGGGGGCCAGCCTGTTGCGGCTGGAGCACGAAGCCAGACGGGCGCAGGAGCGGTTTCACTGCGAAGAGATCCGCGCATATTCGCAAGGATTGCGGTCGAGCTCTGCGGCGCCGGCTTTAGGGGACCCCTGGCTGCGCACTGTGCAATGGCTGAGTCTGCCGCGAGAAGGGGTGCTGCGCCTGCTGCCGCAGCTGGCCGTGCCGGTCGGCGATGCGCTTCCCGAGGGGGATCCACTGACTTTGATGTTCTATCCCCGGCGGGCGGAGCGGCGCCTGGGCGCGAGTTCTCTGGGGATCCTGCCTCTTGCGGAGGAAGAAGCGGAATTTTTTCGGGAGCTCAAAAGCGCGACCACCATTCAGCGGCGGATTGCGGCTTTTTTCTGCCGCGGCCTCGGCGATCCGGCCCGCCGGATCCGGCAGCTCGAGCGGGTCATGGCGCTGGCCGGACACCTGGTTGACCAGGGGGTTCTGGCTTCCTGGATTCCGGAGGATGACAGGGGCGGCGAAGCCTGCGGGCAGGTCGTGGAGGAGCAGGCCTCATGAAATACCTGAGCATCCACGTGACCGAACGATGCAACCAGCGCTGCCGTTTCTGCGTGGTCAGCGCACCCGACCACCGGGGGGACGAGAGTCTCGAAACGATCGGAGCGTTTCTCGATGCGAACCGGGGCCAGGGCTACCAGGGGGTCAATCTCCACGGTGGCGAGCCGACCCTGCACCCCGAATTTGACGCCATCATCGACCGAATCCGGTCGGCCGGCTTCGGCGAGATTACCCTGCAGACCAACGGCTGCCGGCTGGGCGACCGGGAGTTCGCCCGGCGCCTGATTGACCGGGGAGTGAAGCTGTTCATCGTTTCGCTGCACGAAGGCGATCCCGTTGCCAATGACCGTCTGGCCGGTTCTCCGGGGGCCCATCGGCGCCTGTCGGCGGGAATCCGCAACGTGCTGGAGCTGGGGGGCAGGGTGCAAACCAACACGGTGCTGACCCGCGCCAGTTACCAGCGCCTTGGTGAGATCATTGAATGCGGCTGGCGGCTCGGAGTGCGCCACTTCAACATCTCCAATATTCACCCGGCCGGCTATGCTCTGCGCAATTTTCAGGAGTTTGTACCCCGTTGCCGGGAGCAGGCCCCCCTCGTCCGCGAGGCCGTGGAGCGCTTTGCCCCCCGTGGCGCCGTTTTGACCCTCGAAGGGTTCCCCTACTGTACCCTGCCGGGACTTGAGCGCTATCACAAACGGCAGCAGCAGCGGGATATCCGGATGTTGTTCCGCGCCTGGGTGTTCGACGACTATGAGCAGTTCATGGACCGCACCTGCAAAATGATGGGTGAACCCTGCCTGAACTGCGGTCAAGCACCTCGCTGCGGCGGGGTATACAAGGAATATCTCGAGTTTTGCGGCTGGGACGAATTCGGCTCGCAGCCTGAGTCGGCTGTCAGGGAGGTCGGCCAATGACGATCCGGGTGATGTTCGTCGCATCGAGCGTTTTTGCTCTGGGCGAGGCGATTATCGCCCAGAGCTTTGCCCGGAGGCTCGACCCCGCCGCCTTCAGCTGCAGCTTCGTCATTTCACAGAACGCGGCCAGGCTCTTCGAGGGCGGCGATTATCCCTACCTGATCCTGATCGGGGCGCAGCCCTTGCTCAACAAGGTTCTGCTCGGAGAGTTCGTGCGGGTCAACCAACCCGATGTCATCGTTCTGGCCGACTACTATACCCTGGCCCACAGTCGCGCCTGCTACGGCCTCGACATCGAAACACTGCGGCAGTACGAGCGCCCGCTGATCAGCTTCGATATCTACGAATGGGAGAGTTCGGATTTCCGGGTCGACTTTTTCGACGGGCGGGTCAAGGAGATGTCGCGGGGGATCAGTGAACTCCCCGTGCATCTGCGCCCCTGCCCGTTGAACCGTCCCGGCGCCGGCTCCGAGAAATATTTCCCCTACAGCCTTTTCGACCCGGCCGCCTACCGGGCTCCCGCTCCACGCCGCGATCTGCGTGCCCGGCACGGTTTCGCCCAAGGAGAAAAAGTTGTTTTTATGGCGACCGCCGGCTGGCAGAGCTGGCTCTACCAGAACAACCCTGACCGTCGCTTCGGCGATTGTCTTCCCGAATTGTACCAGCTGATTCTCGATGGGCTGGGCTGCGACCTGACCCTGCTCCACGTCGGTCCGGAACCGCTCTGCTTCTCCAGCCCGAGGCTCAACTATCGGCATCTCGACTTTGCCTCGCCGGCCCTGTTCGATGATCTGCTGGCCCTTTCGGATCTCTGCCTGACCAACAACGTCATCGCCACCACCCTGACCAAGGCTGTTCACTTCGGGGTTCCGGCGGCCATGCTGGGCAACAGTCACAGTATCGAGAGCGCCGAGGGGATTGAGGCGTTCAGTGCCTTTACCCTCAGCGACGAGGTGCGTGCCCTGGCGCGACGGGCCGGGCGGGTCTTTCCTTACCGGATGGCGCCGCTCGGCTGGCATCGTTTTGTGTCCCGGCTGCTGCGGGACAACGCCTACCTGGAGACCTTTGCCGACCTGGAAATCCTCGACGTCGAAGGGTGCCGGCAGACCCTGGTCGAACTGCTGGCGGAAAGCCCCGCCCGGCAGGCGATGGAGGCACGCCAGGCAGGGTACCTGTCCGGTCTGAAGGACCTGCGGGCGCCCGGCGAGGTCATGCGCGGGGTGATGGAGGTCTGCGCATGATGCGGATTCTGGCCGTTTGCGGCGCCCCCTTCACCTATGGCGAGCTCGGCCTGCTGTTCAGCTTTGCCGATGAACTTCCGGCCGGCCAGGCCGAAATGGTTTATCTCACCGGGGTCAATCATCACCCGTTGCTGCGCCGCGGGCGCCGCCGCGGGTTGTTTCTGGAACCGGGCGAGCGGCAAGGGAATGAGCGCAAGGTTGCCCGGTTTCTGGCCCGTTATCAACCCGACCTGATCCTGGTTCCTGATTTTCTGTCTCTCTGGTACACCGGGTTCCTGTACGGACTTTCCCTGGCGTTCTGGCGGTCCCTCGAGGTGCCGGTGGTCAGCTTTGATTCTCACGGCTGGTGCGAAGCCGGTTATCGCATGGACATCGCCGGACAATCCGTTGATCTGATCGAGGCGGATCCCGGGGCGAGCGAGGCGGCAGTCGATTGGTTTGCCGAAACCATCCCGGTCTGTCCCTTCCAGCTCCCCAGTGCCGCCGACGGTAATCGGCTGGCCCTGCCCCTGTTCAAAAACGGTCCGGTCAGCGTCGCCGAAAAGACTCACTGGCGAAGTGCCGCCGGCTGCAATCACGACCAGAAGCTGGTTTTTCTGGTCGGGTTGTTCGATCACCGCCAGTCGGTCTGCCGGGAGACTCTCCCTTTGTGGGCCAGGGCCTTTGGCGACGGCGAGCGAATGGTTCAGGCGGGACGGGGTATTGCCGCGATGGCTGCAAGGGTGCAGGCAAGCCTTGCGGAACTGCTGCGTTTACTGGGGGATGGCATCCGGATCGTCACCGTGGCGCACATGACCGCTGATGCTGCAGCGCAGTGGCAGGACCTTCCGGTGGCCTCCCTGCCGCCGCTCGATGAGGCACGCTACGACGCCCTGCTTGGCTCGGCCGACCTGGTCTTGTCGCTCAACGGCATCTCGGGAAGTCTGGTCAAGGCGGCCCGGGCCGGGGTGCCGGCCCTCGCCCTGGGCCAGGGGCTCCCTGCCGCAAAGCTCAGAGCCTTTTTCCCGGCGGCCGGCGACGAAGAACTGTATCGCTGGCGCTATTTTCCGGTCGGGATGCACGATTATTACACCCCGTTGCTGGCGGCCGATCCGTTGGGCGGGAGCTGTCTGTACGGCGAAATTTTCGAAACCCGCCAAAGCGCTGAGACCCTGCGGGGGCTTCTGTACGATTCTCTTGTGCGAGGCAGGCTTGGCGAGCGGCAGGCCGCCCTGAGCCGACAGATGGATCAACTGTCATCTCCCCGCGTGGTGCTGGACATTCTGCAGTCCCGCTGGGGAAGGGAGGCTGTGGCATGGAGCTGAAAGAGCTGATCTCCTTCGAGCGGGTGGTGCCGCCGCTGATGCGGATGCTTCCCGACATCTATGCCCAGCATCTGGCGCGCTACTGTTTCGCCCTGTCGTACTGCGCCAATCGGCGGGTGCTCGACGCCGCCTGCGGCACCGGTTACGGTACGGCTCTACTGGGTCACGTGGCGTCGCGGGTGGTCGGTGTCGACAAGTCTCCCTCGGCCCTCGACTTTGCCCGCCGCTACCATCACTTTTTCGGTGACCATGAACTGGTCCTGCTCGATCTGGAACGCGGGGAATTCGCCGAAACCTTCGATGTTGTGGTGAGCTTCGAAACTCTGGAGCACCTTGAGGATACTGAGCCCTTTCTACGGCAGGTGGCCGCCATGGGGGCCACCCTGGTCTGCTCTATTCCCCGGCAGCTTGAGTTGGCTCACCATGTGCGAACCTACGACTTCGACGACTGCCGAAACCTGCTCAGGGGGCGGTTTGCCGCGACCTGGTACGGCCAGTGCGGGACCAATATTCTGTCGGACTTCGATCCCGAGACCGTGGACGGATTTGTTGCCGTTGCCCGGTCGGCGGGGTGGGACGAGGAACGATGAGGGTTCTGTTTTCGCCACTGAGCATCCTGCACTCCCATGTGAGCCGATGCCTGGCGACTGCCGAGGCGCTGATCGGACAGGGGCACCAGGCGGCTTTTGTGGCCGGCGTGCAGGGAAGGGCGCTGATCGAGATGGCCGGGTTTCACTGTTACCCGGGTTGCGATCCCCCCTTCGCCGCGGTGGTGGCGGCCGGGGCGCCTCGCGCCTATCGGCAGATGTTTGAGCAGCTGGCCCCGGAGGTGACGCCGGTCCGGTTTTGTTTTGGAGACCACCTGGCGGCGGAACTGGCGGCCATCGACGCCTTCGATCCTGACTTGCTGGTGACCGACAACAGCCTCGCCGGCCCGCTGGCGGCACAGCTTCGCGGCCTGCGGCGGGCGGAGATCCGCAACCTGGCCGGTCTCGCCAGCCACCGTGAAGAGCGGGCAGGGGCGTCGGCGGAATCTGCGCCCGATCTGGCGAAAATTTTTTATCGCCTGCTGCTGCAGGCGACCGC
>NZ_JBFHGD010000079.1:0-13645 GCF_041583255.1 Trichloromonas sp.
AAGGTTCCAGGCGATTTTCTCCTGATTGCGGGACAGGCCAAGGCGGGCTGGTTCGGAAGAACGCTCTAAGTTTACCACGATCGTGGCGATTGTGGTCAAGGGACAACATGGTTCTGTGGGGAAATAATGTCAGCCGAGGGCTGGGCCTTGCACCAAAAAGGCCGTCCCGGCGGGAGCGGCCGTCCTCGGAAGACTGCCGCGGGGCTTTGCGGGCGGCAGTTGTTCATCCTGGAATTTGCCCGTTGCGGAAAAACCGCTCCATGCTGGCCAGCACCTCTTCGGTCGGTGCGGTGACCACGGCGGCGTCGGGCAGCGAGCGCAAAAAAATCCGCCCGTAGCCCTTTTTCACCACTCTCGCATCGAGGATCAGCACCACCCCGCGATCGTCGCGATGACGAATCAGGCGGCCGAAGCCCTGCTTGAACTTGATGACCGCCTGCGGCACGGTGTATTCCATAAACGGGTCGCCGCCGGCCTGCTCGATCGCCTCGGCGCGGGCCTCGAGGACCGGTTCGGTCGGCACCTTGAAGGGCAGCCGGGTGATGATCACCTGTTCCAGCGCCCGTCCGGGAACATCGACCCCTTCCCAGAAGGAGTCGGTGCCGAAGAGTACGCTGGTCGGATCGGCGGTGAACTTCTTCAGCAGGCGGTGGCGGTTTTCTTCCCCCTGGCGCAGGCAGTGGTAGCCGCGGGCGCCGAGGATCGGGGCGATCTCGCCGTGCACCCGGCGCAGCAGCGAATAGGCGGTGAAGAGGACGAAGCTGCGGCCGTCGGCGGCGAGGACGGCCCGTTCGCTGAGGTCGCGAACCATCTCCGGGTAGCCGGTGCGCCCCGGTTCGGGGATATCGGTGGGGATCGCCACCAGTGTCTGGCGGGCGAAATCGAAGGGGGAGGCCAGCAGCAGTTCGGTGAGCCGCCCCGGTTCGCTGCGGTCGAGGCCGACCCGGTGTTCGAAGTAACTGAAGGATTGGCCGACCGCCAGGGTGGCGCTGGTCATAACCACCGATTTGAAGCGGTCATAAACCCCCTTTTTCAGGTTGTCGGCCACTTCCAGGGGGGCGGTGCAGAGTCGGGTGACAATACCGCTGCCGCGGCCGATGCGTCCCTTGCCCACTTCCAGCCAGGCGCAGGTGGCCGGCTCATCGGCGATGAAAAAGCTAAGATCGCCGGCGATTCCCTCCAGCCGTGCGGCGATGCCGCGCAGATCGGTGACGTGGCTGTGCAGCTTATCGTATACCTCTTCCGGGATGCGGCCGCATTCCTTGAATAATTCCCGCAGGCCTTTTCCCAGCAGGCCCGATTCCTTGGCCAGGGCGCGCACTTTTTGACAGATCGCGTCCCAGGTTTCGCTGCCGGCAAAAACGGGCACCACCCGGTGCTTGATCTCCTCCCGTTCGCTGATGTCTTTGCCGAGGGCCGCGGCCAGATCCTGGCCGATGCTTTCCAGGGCGGCAACCGAGCTCTCGGCCAGCGCCTGGCGGGCCACCATCAGGTCTTCGACCCGGCCGTGCAGGTCGCGGTAGAGCTGGTCTTCGCTGTCCGGCAGTTCCCGCGACAGGGCGTTTAAGAAACGCGGCAGCAAGCCCTTGTCCGGTTTGCGCGGATGGCGCAGCTTGTTGAGCATGCGGGCGAAGGCGAACCGGGTCACCTGGGATGAGAAAAAGTTGGTGGCGACATCCTCCAGGTGGTGAGCCTCGTCGAGGATGATGCGGTCGAAGGGGGGGAGGACGGCGACCGCCGAGTAGTTGTCGGTCTGCAGCCGCAGCGCCAGGTCTGACATCAGCAGGGCGTGGTTGACCACCAGCAGGTCGGCCTGGGCCGCCTGGCGGCGGGCCTTGTGAAAAAAACAGCCGGCGTAGTGCTGACAGCGCACCCGCGAACACTGGTCGATTTCGCAGCGCACCTCGTCCCAGACCTGGTCCTGCGGGATGAAGGGGAGTTCTTCCTTCGAGCCGTCGCTGCTGCCGGCGGCCCAGTCGCTGATGGCGCTCAGCTCGCCGGTCAGTTCGTCCTCGAACAGGCCCGGCTCGAGCCGGGCCCCTTCCGCCCGCCGCTTGCACAGGTAATTGCCCCGCCCCTTCACCAGCACGGCGCGGAACTCCAGGCCGGTGGCCCGTTTCAGAAAGGGGAGGTCCTTGCGGACCAGCTGTTCCTGCAGGTTGATGGTGTTGGTTGAAACGACCACCCGTTCTTCGTTGGCCAGGGCCCAGAGGATCGCCGGAACCAGGTAGGCGAGGCTCTTGCCGGTGCCGGTGCCGGCCTCGATCACCGCCAGCTTGCTGTTGTTGAAGGCTTCGCCGACGGCAAAGGCCATTCGCAGCTGCTCGGGGCGGTCCTCGTAGCCGGCCAGGGTGCGCGCCACCAGCCCCTCGGGGCCGAGGATGTCGCCGATCCGCTGGGGCTCGACCCGGTGTTCCTCATGAGGAGCAAAGGGCTCCACCACCCTGTACACATTTTCCACAGGGTTATCCACAATGTAGAAGCCGACGCCTAGGGAGCCTAACTGCGAGGCGATTTCAATGTCGGCGCCGGACGGTTGGAGCACCCCCGAGGGGTGATTGTGGATAACCACGTCGCCGTGGCGGCAGACCTGCAGTATCGCCGGCACCGCCCCGCTATTGCCACGGGCCAGCACCTCGGCGTCGCATACCCGCAGGTCGGCGTCGGTGCGACCGACGAAAAAGACCTCGTTTCCCCCCGCCGCCTCAATGGCATGGCGGAGCAGTAGACGGGCCTCGGAGGTGAAACTGTTGATCATGGGGTGCGGCTCCTTTGCAGCCGGCATTATAAGGGAGGGGGCGGCAAAAAGATAGGGCCGGTATTTTGTGCCCTCGCAATGAAACTTGCAAACTTTTTGATAATATGAAAGTCAGAGTAGGATCACTATTTACCGAAATGCACGGGCATTTCCATAACCATCAAGGAGAACTCCAATGACAGGGAAAACCAGTCAGCCAACCCTTCGTTTTCTCACGCTTCGTCTGCTGCTGCTGATCCTTTTGTCCGGGGTCGGTGCGGCCGTGGCCGGAGGGGATGTTGTTCATACCCGCTACAACATTCATGTGGAGAAAAAGCTGAAAAATAACGGCGAGGCGGTCTATAAATCCAGCTATGCCGGTTACGTCAGTCCGCCCTCCGGGGAGCATGTCATCCTGCCGCCCAATACCCGGATCCTCCCGATCAATAAGCACCGGCTCTTTACCAAGAACTTCTCTTTCGAGATCGTGGATCAGGGCATATCGGTGGTTTACGAATTCGACGCCAAGCGCATGGGAATGGATTATGACCAGTACATGACCATGATCACCTCGCCGCAACCGGTTTCCCTCGACGGGCTCAACGCCACCGACCGCAAAGGGGTCGCCGACGGCAAAGCCTATGTCGGCATGACCAAGCCGGGGGTCATGACGGCGCTGGGATATCCCGCGGTGCATAAAACGCCTTCGCCCGACAGCAATTCGTGGACCTACTGGAAGGATCGCTTCCGCACCATGCGGGTGGAATTCGACCAGGCTGGAAAGGTTTCACAGGTCATCGAGTGACAGTGGCCAGATTCAGGGCGGCTGTCTGACTCATATAGGCCGCCTGCACCATCGATCGACCGGCCCTTAAGCCAGGCCGATTGCTGGTTCGGCTTCCAGGAACGCCCCGCATTGCTGCGGGGCGTTCCTGGTTTGGGCCATGATGACTGATAATGTTGCAATAATGATTAATGTTATATATATTGACAAAACGATATTTGTGCCACTATTGTGCATATACACAAAACCTGCTATAGGGAGAAGAGTGATGACTCAGGCGCAGATTTACCGGGCCGCGACGACTAAGCCCCTTGCCGACTACGTGGCGGCCCTCGATGCGGCGGCGACCCGGCGGGGTTTTTCCATTCATAACCGTGCCCACATGGCGATGGCCGAGATGTACCAGGCGCAAAATCTGCCGATGCCGGCAGATTTCGACCTGCACATGGTCCAGGTCTGCAAGCCGGAAAAATCGTCGCTGAGCTTTCGGGCCAACATCGAACGGGCGCCGCTGATGCCCAAGTTCATCATGGTCTTCAGCAAGGACGGGGCCACCCAGGTGCGCTTCCTTGCCTACCGCAAAGAGTTGATCGCCGCCCTGGTCCCCGGCGATGCCCAGTTTCCCGAATCGCTGGTCCAGACCTACGCCGTCATCCGCGAGATGATCGACGAGGCCCTTTAATCTGCGCTGAAAGGATCGGCTGATGTGGAAATTTCTCGGGCTGCTCAATAGAAAGCTGATCCTGGCCATCCCGGCCATGATGGCTGCAGGATTCCTCTACGGGGTCGGGTTTCATTCCGGCTGGCTGAAAGGGTTGATCATCCCCTTCACCTTTCTGATGGTCTACCCGATGATGGTCACCCTGAAGATCCGCCAGGTCTTCGAAGGAGGGGACGGCAAGGCCCAGCTGCTGGCCCAGTTGGTCAATTTCGCCGTCATCCCCTTTGTCGCCTTCGCCTTCGGCCGGCTGTTCTTTCCCGACCGGCCCTACCTGGCTCTCGGGCTGCTGCTGGCGGCGCTGGTGCCGACCAGCGGCATGACCATCTCCTGGACCGGGTTCGCCAAGGGCAACCTGGCGGCGGCGGTGAAGATGACCGTCTTCGGCCTGGTGCTCGGTTCGCTGGCGACCCCCTTTTACGTGCAGGCGCTGCTGGGGGCGTCGGTCGCCATCGACATGGCGAAGGTGGTCAGCCAGATCGGCCTGATCGTCTTTCTGCCGATGGCCGCCGGCTACGCCACCCAGCAGGCGCTGGTCCGCCGCTACGGCCAGCAGGTCTTTGCCGACCGCCTGGCGCCGCGCTTTCCCGGGCTGTCGACGGTCGGCGTGCTCGGTATCGTCTTCATCGCCATGGCCCTCAAGGCCAAGGCGATCGCCGCGGCGCCGCAGATGCTGCTGGTGATTTTCGTGCCGCTGCTGCTGCTCTACCTCTTCAATTACCTGCTCAGCACCCTGCTCGGACGGCTGCTGCTGCCGCGCGGCGACGCCATCGCCATGGTCTACGGCACCGTCATGCGCAACCTCTCCATCGCCCTGGCGGTGGCGATCAACGCCTTTGGCCCGGCCGGTTCCGATGCGGCCCTGGTGATCAGCCTGGCCTACGTGATCCAGGTGCAGTCGGCGGCCTGGTACGTAAGATTCACCGATCGCGTCTTTGGTGAGGCAACCGCAAAAACTCCGGTCAGGGTGGCCGGCTAAAAGGAGGTCGAATGTCCCCACGCCCGAAAAAACCGCGCACCTGCTGCCCCCACCGCGCTCCCGGCAGCCTGGTATTCAAGCCGGCCGGCACGCCGCTGAAGGAGATGGAGCAGGTCATCCTGGAGCGGGACGAACTGGAGGCGCTGCGCCTGTGCGACGGGGAAGGGTTCAGCCAGCAGGACGCCGGCGAAAAGATGGGGATTTCCCGCGGGACCGTGCAGCGGCTGGTCAGCAGCGGCCGCAAGAAAATCATCGAGGCGCTGCTCGGCGGGCTGGCCCTGGTGGTGCTGGCGGACGAGCCGGCGTCGCAGAAAACCAGTCTGAACTGACAGCAGGATGCGGGGTTCTCTCAGGGCGGATCGCCGGGAAAAGTGAGCTGCGGCCGGATCAGGCCGCAGTTTTTCGCCAAAGGGTTTTATATGGGAAGCATGGACTACTCATCGAAGGTGATGGACCATTTCATCAACCCCCCGCAACGTGGGAATCATCGAGGACGCCAACGTGGTGGTGCAGGTCGGCGATCCCGGCTGCGGCGACGCCCTGCTGATCTTTCTCAGGATCGAGGATGACACGATTCGTGCTATGAAATACTCTCGGGCGATGAAATCAGTCGACGTATTGTTCCGAGACGGCAACGAAGTCCTGCTCGCGGGCGAGAAAGGCGTCAACCACGGCCGGGTCGAAATGCGCGCCGCGTTCTTCGAGGATGATCCGGCGGCATTCTTGGTGGGCAAAAGCTTCTTTGTAGTAGCGTTCGGAACGCAACGCATCATAGACGTCGGCCAGGGCCATGATCCGGGCGCTGAGGGGGATTTCGAGCTGCTTCAGACCGTGAGGATAGCCCTGGCCGTTCCATTTTTCGTGGTGATAGAGGATCAGTTCAATCGCACGGGACAGAAACGAGTGGAAGCTGAGTTTCGCTTCGGCCCGCTTGAGGATGGCGGCGCCGTCTTCGCAATGGCGCTGCATGGTTGCGAATTCTTCGTCGGTCAGTTTGCCGGGTTTGCGCAGGATCGCGTCGGAGACGCCAACCTTGCCGATGTCGTGCAGCGGCGCTGCCTTGACCATTTCGTCAATCACCGCAGGGGATAATTCAAGTTGGTATGTGGATGATCGGGCCAGTTCTTCGGCGAGAATCTGCAGGTAAAGGGTGGTTCTCTCCAGGTGGTAACCGGTCTGCAGGTCGTGAATTTCGGCCTGGTGGGCGAGGGCGAGAATGGTGACGTCCTGGGTTTCAATAAGCTGCTGAGATGCTTTTTTCTGGCGGCGATGGGCGTTCAGAAAAATACCGAACAGGGTCAGGTAGAGGATGGCTCCGGCGAACAGAACCGTGAGCCAGACCATCCGGTTGTTGCGGGCGATCTGGATGAACAGGTCGCGGTCCGACTCGTAGATTTCCACCACCCCGACAGTTTGTCCGTCTATCAATGCCGGGATATATATGGACAGTGCCTTTCCGTAGCCCTGGTCTCCCCGGTTTTCCCGTTCAGCCAAATTTTTGACCACGGCGCGGACTTCGCCTTGGATGGAGGCCTGGAAGTTTTTGTTTTCGGGGAATCTCTGGCCAATCTGTTCGGGGTTATTGCTCCAGAGTACGGTAGCGTCGGCGGCCCACACCTTAACCCGGAAGACCGTGCCGAAATGGGTGAGGTCGTTGAGAAACTGCTCCACCTCCGCAGGCAACGGATTGCCTGCCGGCGACTGAAAAAAATCGAGTATCTGAGGCTGGTTGCGGGTGATGTGTTTGACCAGGAAGGGGAACATGCCGATGTGCGAGCGAATCAGGTGGTCGGTCACCTGCCGTGAGATAGTGAAGCCCAGGGCGATGGAAACCGCCAGAACGACAGCGAAGATGATCATCGTATATTGGTAAATCAGGTTTTTTTTGTATCGTATGAGCATAATCAGTCGAGAGTCAAAATTAAGTTTCTCTTGCAGTCATTCTAATGAAATTGCAAGAAATGCACCACGACATCCGCTCAACCCTGCACATATCCCTGCCCCCAGTCGCACATCTGTTCCAGGATCGGGTAGATGCTCTTTCCCTTGTCGGTCAATGAATATTCAACCTTCGGCGGGACCTGGGGATAGACCTCCCGATGCACCAGGCCGTCGGCTTCCAGTTCGCGCAGCTGCTGGGTCAGCATCTTGCGAGTGGTGTCGCTGAACTGTCTTTGCAGTTCGGAAAAACGCATGGTTTCCTGCGCCAGATGCCAGAGGATCGAGGCCTTCCATTTGCCGCCGACTACAGCCAGGGTGACGTCGATGCCGCATTTGTAAACCTTTTCCCGGTAGACTATGTGACCCGTTGTTCCATTCGCGTGCATGTTCGCTCCCGTTTGTTGCCAGGTTACTAAAAGGGTACAACGTGCTTTAATGGGTACTACGTACCAGAAAAGTCCGTTATTGACGATATTTTTCTTATGGACGAATATAGCCAAAACGCGAGCTAAAGCAAAGAACCCATTTAAGGCAGAGGGAGGAAAGAAGATGAAGGTGGTGGCATTCAACGGCAGCCCCAACAGGGAGGGGAATACGTTTCAAGCGCTGAAAATGGTTACGGCCGAACTCGAGCGGGAGGGGATCGAGACCGAAATCGTCCAGGTCGGCATCAAGGAGATCAGAGGGTGCATCGCCTGCGGCATGTGCGCGAAGAACAAAAATGAACAGTGCGTGCTCCCTGGCGACGAGGTCAACGACTGGATCCAGAAGATGAAAGGGGCGGACGGAATTCTCCTCGGTTCCCCGGTCCATTTCTCGGCCATCGGCGGCGCCATGAAGTCGTTTCTCGACCGGGCCTTCTACGTGACCAGCATGAACAACAGTATGCTGCGGCACAAAGTCGGCGCGTCCGTGGTGGCGGTGCGGCGTTCCGGCGGCCTCCCTACGTTCGACCAACTGAACAATTATCTCTGTTACTCCGAGATGCTGCTGCCGACCTCCAACTACTGGAACGTCATCCATGGCACCCGTCCGGGAGAGGTGGTTCAGGATTCGGAAGGGGTGCAGATCATGCGGGTGCTGGGCAAAAACATGGCCTGGCTGATGAAACTGGTAGAAAACGGCAAGGGACGGGTGGCTCCGCCGGAAAAAGAGCCCAAAACCTACCTGAATTTCATTCACTGAACAACCCTCAGGGCCGGGGGTGGCCGGTTCCAGGTAATCCAGCAGTCCCAGTGCGAAACACGACGCCCCCGGTCACCAGGCCGGGGGCGTCGTATATTCAATCGGCGATAGTTTGCTGGACAGAGGTTCATCCTGATAAAAATCGCTTTGACGTGCCCGGTAAATCGTTTTCCTTTTTGGCAAAGATTCTCAGAACTGATAGACTTCACCGATATAGGCGGTCTGCCTGCTCAGGCTTTCCTGGCCGCTTTCTTCACGTTTGTATATGGGACGCATTTCCGCATCCGTTTCCTTTGGGCCCGCTGAGGTTGATATGGCATCGCTGTCGCACCAGGAAATAACCGCACTGCTGCTGGCGCTCGGGGTTCTGCTGGCCGGCGCCAGGGTTTTGGGGGAGTTGGCCCGGCACTTCAACCAGCCGGCGGTGCTCGGCGAAATCGTCGCCGGCATCCTGCTCGGACCGACGGTGCTGGGACAGTTGGCGCCCAAATTCAGCGCCTTTCTGTTCCCGGCTGCCGGGGGCGGGGCGCTGGCCCTCGACGGTCTGATGACGCTGGCGATCACCCTCTTTCTGCTGGTGGCGGGGATGGAGGTCGACCTGTCGACGGTCTGGCGGCAGGGGCGGCTGGCGCTGGTCGTCGGGTTGGCCGGAATCCTGATTCCCTTTGCCCTTGGCCTGGGCGGGGCCTGGTATTTTCCCGACCTGATGGGAGGAGACGCGGGCGGAGACCAGCTGATTTTCGCCCTCTTTATCGCCACGGCCCTGTCGATTTCGGCGCTCCCGGTGATCGCCCGCACCCTGATGGATCTCAACCTGTACCGCAGCGACCTGGGGATGACCATCATCGCCGCCGCGGTCTTCAATGACCTGGTCGGCTGGATTGTCTTCGCCGTCATCCTCGGCCTGATCGGGGTCGGCGGTGCGTCAGCGGGAATTGCGGCCACCATCGGGATGACGCTGGGATTTGCCGTCTTCATGCTGACTTTGGGGCGGGCCCTGATCCATCGGATCATCCCCTGGATTCATGCCCACGCCAGCTGGCCGGGGGGCGTGCTCGGCTTTGCCATGGTCCTGGCCCTGGTCTGCTCGGCCTTTACCGAGTGGGTCGGAGTGCACGCGATTTTCGGTTCCTTCCTGGCCGGGGTCGCCCTGGGCGATTCGGGTCATCTGCGCCAGCGGACCCGTGCCACCATCGCCCAGTTCGTTTCTTTCATCTTCGCCCCGCTCTTTTTCGCCGGCATCGGTCTGCGGGTCAATTTCATCGCCCATTTCGATCTTGGACTGGTCCTGCTGATCCTGGTCATCGCCTGTCTCGGCAAGGTAGTCGGCTGTGGTCTGGGGGGACGGCTGGCGGGGATGAGTGTGCGCGAATCCTGGGCGCTCGGCTTCGGCATGAACGCCCGCGGCGCCATGGAAATCATTCTCGGTCTGCTGGCCCTCGAATATGGACTGATCGGCGAGCCGCTCTTTGTCGCCCTGGTGGTGATGGCGCTGGTGACTTCGCTGATGAGCGGCCCGGCCATGCAGCGCATCCTGCGCCTGAAAAAACCCCGCTGCGTGGTTCGTTACCTGCGCCCCAAGGCCTACCTCCCCGCATTGAAGGCGACCGGTCGGCAGGAGGCGATTGTCGAGCTATCTCGTGCCCTGGCGCTGTCCGCCGGGCTCGACCCCGTCACGGTGACCGAGGCGGTGCTGGCCAGAGAAGCGCTGATGCCGACCGGGATCGGTCGCGGTATCGCGGTCCCCCATGCCCGCCTCGATGGACTGGCCGGGCCATTGGCCGGTGTGGGGATCTCTCGCGTCGGGATCGATTTCGACGCTCCCGACGGGTGCCCGGCGATGCTGCTTTTTCTGCTGCTGACGCCGAAGCAGGACGATGGCGTCCAGGTGGAACTGCTGGCCGATATCGCCCGGACCTTCCGCCAGCGGGATACCTTCGAGCAGTCGCTGCAGGCGAAAGGATTCACCGAGTTCATCGGTCTGCTCAAGAGCAACGACGAATAAGGCCCCGCAACAACCTCATCGGAACGCTTCGGTGAAATCCCGCCGCTGGGGTTCGTTCCCCAACATGACCAGTTCACAATCCGGCTCAAGGACTGTTGAGGCCGTCGCCGGGACGACTCCGCCCCCAGGCTGTCGCAGCGCCAGCACGTTAAGACCGGTCCGCGCCCGGATATGGCTATTCGTCAGGGTCTGTCCCGCCAGGCTCGCAGGCACAGGCACATAAAAGAGGTCGAAGCCCTCACCCAGGATCACTGACTCGCGACGCTGCAGCAGCGACATAACAGTTTCGGCTCCCAGGGACGCATAGCTCAACACAAAGTCGGCGCCGGCCCGGTGGATCGCTTCAATGTTGCGCTCGTGAGTGATGCGGCTGATCACCCGGATTTCCGGGTTAAGGCGACGACAGTACACCGCCAGGTAAATGTTCATGGCGTCATCATTCGTGGTCAGCAGCACGCTGGGGGCGTCGGCCAACCCAGCACCCATGAGCAGTTCCCGGTCAGCCGCGTCGCCGATGAACAGCTGGTCGGCGGCCCCCTGCAGAGATTTCTGCAGGGAAGCCTCGCGCTCGATCATGTGCACTGTCACGCCGCGACTCCGAAGGGTTTGGGTGGTGGCGCAGCCCACCTGCCCGCCGCCGATCACGAGCACCGGGTTGAAATTGGTGTTGTAGATCACCAGATAAGTGTCGAGACGGGTGATCTGTTCGCGGGATCCCATCACCACCGGAAAGCTCCCGTTAGCAAGGATGGTGTCGGGTGTAACCGGGACCATGCGCCCCCGCTCCCACACCGCCACCACGTTCAGGCCGAAGGCCTCCCTCAGTTGCACGTCCCGCAGGGAACGACCAACCAGCGGGGTGTTATGCACAGGAAACTCCGCGATCAGAAGATCTCCCATCCGCCCGACCACATGGCAGTGGAGGTGTCCGGCGTTGACACGGTTGGCGAGGTGTTCCCCCAGCCGGAGTTTGAGGGGCAGAACGTGATTGCTGCCGATCAATTCCAGCAGGTCGATGGACTGCTCGCGCTCCGCCACCGCAGCGATGGGCACTTGCGCAGAGAGGTCCCGAATCGTCAGGGTGATGTTGGTGTTGGTCGTATCGACGCAATTGGCGATCACCATCTTGGCCTGCGCCACCGCCACCGCCTCGTAGGTGCCCCGATCCTCAACACCTCCGGTGATCACTGGTACGCCATCAATGTGTAGTTGCGCGGCTTTGAGCGGATCCGGTTCGATCACAAAGTGGGTGATGCCGTGAAGACGCAACCGCGACAGCAACGCCGTAGCCAGACTGTCGAGGGCACACAGGATGACATGGCCTTGCGTGCCTGGGGGGACTGACCTGGGCGCATGAAACCGCATGCGGGACTCCATCCACGGTGCGTAGAAGAACCGGATGAATACGAACGGCAGCACGATCAGGAGCAGCACAACGCCGGTCAAAAGAACCACGATACTGAACAGGCGCCCCAGATCGCTATGAAAGGTGATGTCGCCGAACCCGAGGGTGGTCATGACCGTGAGAGCCCAGTAAACTCCCGTGACCCAGGAGTGCTCCTGTCCCTCGACGTGGTACATAATCAGGTGGAAGCCGATGGCAAAGAGCGCCACGGTTGCCACCAGCAGGAGCGAATAGCTTGCCAGGGCCCGGATATTGGGGCGAGCGCGTGCCGGGATAAGGAGAGACAACATTTGGCTCGTTAAAAACTTCATCGGGTATCCTTGCAGATATCGGTTAATCTTGAGAAACAGACTTTCACATGTCGGCCATATTGTACACTCAGAAAACCATATGTCTGTTATTAAAACACAGCCTCTCGGGTCTTTCTTCCCGGGTGAGACGGACAGGATATGAAAGAGGGAAAGGGTAAAGAGCAGGGCTCAGCATTGTCCGTGTTTGGCGGAGAGAACTGTTGGTGCGTCTTCCGTAGTCCTATAAAGCCTCTTTCCAATACAAATAACGGCCCTGCCTGAATGTCAGCAGGGCCGTTATTATTTGTTGATTCGGGTCTGTCTTTCAATTCGACAGCGGTAATCAGCTGCCCAAAATCCGCTGCAGCCCCTCTTCCAGCGAAATGGGGTCGAGGTCGAAGGCGTCGCTCCAGGGTTTCGGGTCGCATTCGTTGCCTTCGAGCAGCATGGTCAGCTGGCTCGAGGTGATGGGGAAGGCGGGAACCGATTCGAGCAGGGAGACGAGCGGTTTCATCAGGAGCAGGGGCTGGTGGATTTTGCAGACCTTCTCCTTGCCGAGGGCCTGGCCGAAGGCATCGAGCATTTCATCGTAGGAATAGCTCTTCGAGCCGCCGCAGTGATAGGCCTGGCCGGCCGATTCCGGCTGTTGCAGGGCGGCGACGAACCCCTTGGCCACATCCTCCACGGCCACCGGGGTCATACGGTAGCGGCCGTCGCCGAAGACCGGGACCACCGGCAGCTTGCGGATCAGGCTCGCGATCATGGTGACGAACTCGCCGCCTGCGCCGAAGATCAGCGAGGGGCGGAAGATGGTCCAGTCGAGCGTTGAGGCGCGCACCAGTTCTTCGGCCTGCCACTTGGTCTGGTGGTAGGCCGAGACGGCATTCTCCCGGCTGCCGTTGGCGCTCATGTGCAGAAACCGCCTTACCCCCTGGGCGTGGGCCGCCTCGAGCAGGTTGCGGGTGGCCTCGACATGCAGCTTGGCAAAGGTGATGCCGCGGGCAGGGAGTTCGCGGATGATGCCAACCAGGTGGATGGCGGCCTCGCAGCCTTCGAGGGCGCCGCCGAGCGAGGCGGGGTCGGTCGCGTCGCCGCTGCGGATTTCGAGCTGGGGATGGCTCGGCAATTTCTTTTCGCTGCCGGGGCGCACCAGGCAGCGCACGCTGTGGCCGGCCTCTAGCAGCTGCTTCAGGACCTCGTGGCCGACGAAGCCGGTGCTCCCGGTAAGAAAGACTCTCATCTTAGACCTCCTGTCTTAACGCATAGCATATGTTTCATCCTCGAATACCTAACCCTTGATTACCGCGAGCGGCCGCAGGCGGGCGACGATTTTGCCGATGCCGGCTTGCTGCACCACGTTGACCACGTCGGCGACATCCTTGTACGCTTCGGAAATCTCCTCGGCCACCGTGGCCCGCCCGGCGGCGCGAATCAGAATTCCCTGGGCCGCCAGTTCGGCCTCGATATTGTGGCCGCGGGCGGCTTTTTTTGCGGCGTGGCGCGACATCACCCGGCCGGCGCCGTGACAGGTCGAACCGAAAGTTTCGTTCATGGCGGCTTGTGTTCCCACCAGCACGTAGGAATAGCGGCCCATGTCGCCG
>NZ_JBFHGD010000080.1:0-13612 GCF_041583255.1 Trichloromonas sp.
CGGGAAGTTACTGGAGCACCTGCGCCCTGCATGCGGGGGTCAAGCTGGATGTTTTTACCCCGCTGGCGGCGCAGTCGCTGACGGCGGCTGAACTCGCCGCCAAGCTCAGCGTTTCCGAGCGCGGACTGGTAATGCTGCTGGATGCCCTGGCTGCGCTGGAACTGTTGACCAAGGAGGGCGACCGCTACGCGGCGACACCCTCTGCTGCCGAGTTTCTCAGCCGCTCGGCGCCAGGCTATCTCGGCCATATCATCCGGCACCACCAGCACCTGGTGGAAGGCTGGGCCCGGCTTGACGAGTCGGTGCGCAGCGGCGGCCCGGTGCGGCGGCGGGTTTCCCATGAGGCGGACAAGGCGGAGCGGGAAAGTTTTCTGATGGGGATGTTCGACCTGGCCATGCTGATCGCGCCCAGGGTCGCAGCCCAGGTCGACCTGTCGGGTCGCCGGCGACTGCTCGATCTCGGCGGCGGGCCGGGCACCTACGCCATTCACTTCTGCCGGCAGAACCCTGAGCTGCAGGGGGTGATCTTCGATCTGCCGACCACCCGGCCCTTTGCCGAGCAGACCCTGGCTCGCTTCGACATGGCTGGGCGCATCGCGTTTGTGGCGGGCGATTTTCTGAGCGATCCGATTCCCGGCACCTATGACGTGGCCTGGCTGTCCCATGTGCTGCACGGCGAGGGGCCAAAGGATTGCGCCAGGCTGCTGGCGAAGGCGGCTGCGGCGCTGGAGCCGGGAGGGCTGCTGCTGGTGCAGGAGTTCATCCTGCAGCCGGATCGTACGGCGCCGCTCTTCCCGGCGCTCTTCTCCCTCAACATGCTGCTGGGGACGCCGGATGGGCAGGCTTACAGCGAACCGGAGTTGCGGAAGCTATTGCGCAGCGCCGGGCTGGAACAGGTCGAGCGGCTGTCGCTGGAGCTGCCGAACGGGGCCGGCATCCTGGCCGCCCGCAAGCCCTGAGGCTGACTGAAAAAATGGCGCGGCTGCTTGTGTTAAGCGGCCGCGCCATTTTTCTTCGGGGGCTTCTCGCGGGTTTAGCGGCTCTGGTCGAGGATGTAGATGACCGCCGCGCGGACGTCCTCATCGCTGAGGGTCGGATCGCCCCCTTTGGCCGGCATGGTGCCTTCGCCGGCGATGGCGACGTGCACCAGGTGATCGACGCCTTCGGTGATATGCGCGGCCCAGGCGGCCTTGTCGCCGAGCTTGGGAGCGCCGGCGACACCAGCGTTGTGGCAGACGGCGCAGGTTTTTTCATAAACCGACTGGCCCGTCGCCATCGAGGCCTGGGCGGCCTCATGGGCTTCTTTAACCCCTTCGTGAGCCTTATCCATGACATGTTCCATGGTGGCCTTGGGCGCCGGCGTTTCCACGGTTTTTTCGACGGTCGGCACCGGTGCGGGCGCTGCTGCCGGCGGGGCTTCTTCTTTGCTGCATCCCGTGGTAATGGCCAGCGCTGCCGCCAGGGCGATCAACCAAGTGTTGCGGGTCATGTTGCCTCCTGTGATGTTGATGACGATGTTCTTAATACGATGGTACAGTTTAGACTTAAAATCTTGAGGTGCAAGTGGCGTTTGTGACGGAACGGATATTTTTAAGCGGGAGCCGGTTATGACCCTGGATCGATTGCGCACCTATCTGAACGCCAAGCCCGGCGCCGTCGAGGAATTTCCCTTCGACCTGGTGACCCTGGTGGTCAAGGTCGGCGGCAAGATGTTCGCCCTGGTCGGCACCGACGAGGCGCCGCTGCGGCTCAATCTCAAGTGCGACCCGCTCAAGGCCGAGGCGCTGCGCGACTATTATCCCGCCGTACTTCCCGGTTACCACATGAACAAGCGCCACTGGAACACTGTGGTGCTCGACGGCTCGATCCCCGACGCGGATCTGCTGGCGATGATCGACGAGTCGTATGAACTGGTGGTGCGGGGAGTGCCGAAAGGGAAAAGGCCGGCGTAGAGAGTTGCGAGTCACGTCCCCTGCCCCGTGCTGCCGTAGTATGAAGAGGGTGCTGCAGGGATTCAGGCGGAGGCGGCGAAGGGGAGCTGTCTTAGCCGGCGTTCCGGAGCGTTTCCGTGACGACGGTTGCCCGACTGGCGCAAAGGGTCGACGCCGAGCACCACCCAGCCGCTGGCCCGCTTGAACGAGTAAATGGCGCGGGTCTCGATCAGGTGGTCGAGGCGAAAGTTTTTTACCATGTCGTATCTTCCGTCGGGATATTTGACCCTGATAAGCATCGTTCCTCCTGAAAAACGTTGACCGCTTCCAGCGGCCTGATCCTTGGCGCCGGGCTGCCCATCCGCTGGCCGCGTTTGTTATTGGCCTGTACTTATGTGCAATATTATCAAGTGGATGTCAAGCAATATGGCGTTGTCCCGGGGCGGGGAAGGCTGTTTTGTCAATTTTGCGTGGCGAGATTCGGGGAAAGGGCAGGCGCAGCTCAGGGACGATTGGCACGCCGATGGTCAGACCCGGTTTCTGCGCAGTTCGTCGAGGGGATAGAAGGTGCCGCGCCAGGTGATCCCGCCGTGCAGGTGGTTGAGGATGGCGGTGCGCAGGACGATGTAGGCGAACAGGGCGGCGGTGACGGGAAAGCCGGCGGCGTACCAGGGGCTGAAGCCGTGAAAACGCGCGCTGTCGGCGATCAGCAGGGTCAGCAGGGCGACCACGGCGAGGTAGACCAGCCGGGTCGGGCCGCTGGTGACCAGCACGGCCAGGTAGGGCCAGACGCTGGCGACCAGTTGGAAGGCGACCCCCCCCAGGGCCAGCCAGAGACGGTAGTCGGTACCGGCGTAGGCGTTCTTTTCGAGGCCGCGGATCAGTTGGCCGACGCTGCTGTACCACTCGACCTGGAGCAGGCCGGTGCCGTAGGCGAGATCCTGCCGGCAACCGGCTTTTTTCACTATTTTGCCGAGCTTGAGATCGTCGTCGGGGCGCAGGGCGATAGTGCGATGGCCGCCGACTTTGCGATAGGCTGCGGCCCGCACCAGGTTGAAAGCGCCGATGCCGATGTGGCAGCGGCTGTTCGGGTCGCGGGCCTTCCAGGGGCGGGTGAAGATGGCGAAAAAGAGGCCGAAGGCGGCGATGAACATGTTCAGCAGCAGCTTCGGCATGTGCGCCTCGGGGGTGGCCGCCAGGTGGTCGAGGCGGTCGGCGCTCAGCAGGGCGACGGCCCGCTTCAGCGTGTCGGGCCGCATCACCACGTCGGCATCGGTAAAGAGCAAAAGCTCGCCGACCGCTTGCTGGCTGCCGAGCCAGAGGGCGTGGTTCTTGCCGAGCCAGCCGGTCGGCAGCTCTGTGACGTGCAGCACCTGCAGGCGCGGCTCGTTCTGGGCCAGCTCGTCGAGGAGCGTCCCGGTGCGGTCTTCGGAGCGGTCATCGACCAGGATCAGCTCCAGCTTCGGGTAGTCGAGCTGCAGCAGCGAGCGTACCGCTTCAGCGATGTTGCGTTCCTCGTTGCGGGCCGCGGCGATCAGCGAGACGGATGGTACCTCCGCCGGCAGCGTCTGCGGCACGTCCCGCAGAAAGCGCAGCTTGCGGCTTCCGATGAGCACATCGACGGCGATGGCGCCGTAGACGGCCAGGATCAGCAGGCCCAGCCAGAACAGTCCCCCCACTATGCGCCGCCGTCCAGTTTCCGCAGCACCTCCAGCGCCTCGGTTACGTGCTTCTCGCCGTTGAGCTGTGAGTTGAACAGGTGGCGGACGGTCCCCTGCCTGTCGATCAGGTAGCTGACCCGGCCGGGGAGCAGGCCGAGGGTTTTCGGCACCCCGAAGGCTTTTCGTAGTTTGCCGTCTTTATCGCTGATGAGCCGAAAGGGGAGCCGGTGATGTTCGGCAAATTTCTGGTGGCTGGCGGCCGAGTCGCCGCTGACGCCGATCACCTCGGCCCCGGCTGCGACGAAGTCCTGGTAGGCGTCGCGAAAGGCGCAGGCCTCCCTGGTGCAGACCGGCGATTCGTCGGCCGGGTAAAAGAAGAGCACCAGCGCCTTTTTGCCGATAAAATCGGCCAGGCCCAGCGGCTGGCCCTGCGGGTCGCTGGCGGAAAAATCAGGGGCCGGGTCGCCGACCTGGATGTTTTTCATGCTTCCTCCTGGCAGGTTTCAATGCGGTAGATTTCCAGCCGGAACGGTCCCTCCTGGTGGTCGGCGATGAGGATTCCGAAGCGCCGGATCCGCGCCGGGTCGAGGGGCGGCAGGTCCGTCAGCTGCTGGCCGTGGTAGCTGGGGCGCAGGGCGCTCCAGGGGATGCGAAAGGTCTGCCGTACTCCGGCCGAGGTCGGCAGCGGCGTCTGGTAGCTGACCCCGTCGAATGCCCGGTCACAACGTACCGAGATCTTGTAGCGTTTGCCGTCCCCCCGCAGGGTCAGCAGCAGTCCCGCCGCCCCTTCGGTCTCGAAATGGCCCGCCTGCGAGCGGATCGAGGCGAAACCGCCGCCGTTTTCAAAGGAGACCCGGCCGGCAAAGACCATCGCCCCGTCTTCCGTCCCCTCGACCAGGCTCTCCGAGCGGCCGCCCATGACCATGTCGTTGACCGGCTGCCAGCGCCTGATCTCTTCGCTGCGGGTGAAGTCGAACAACGTCCGAATGGGTTCCTGCTCGTTCATGGCCCGTTTCCTTTTTCGGCAATTTCAGCAAGTGCCAGCGCCACCGCCTCGTTGTAGGGGATCAGCGGCTCCGGGAGCAGTTTCTGGATGCGGTCCTCCCGGCAGACCACCTCGTTGTCGAGTCCCTTGAGCAGGGCCAGCACCACCTCGCTCTTGACCGGCGACAGCAGTCCGATCAGCTTTGAGGTCAGCCAGGCCGAGAAGACCGGGGTCGGAAAGTAGAGGTTGACCTGGCCGGCGACGCTGGCGAGGTGTTCGAGCATCTCCCGGTAGCTGAGGATGTCCGGACCGCCGATATCGAAGGTCTGCCCGGCGGTTGCTTCCACGGTAAGACAGCCGGCCAGGTAGTGGATCACGTTATCGACGGCGATCGGCTGGCAGCGGGTCTGCAGCCCGGAAAGGTCGGGGATGACCGGTTGGGTGCGGACCAAAAATCGCAGGATGTCGAAGGACGAACTGCCGGCGCCGATGATGATGGCGGCCCGCAGCACGGTGGTGGCAAAGTTTCCCTGCTGCAGGATCTCGCCGACCTCGTGGCGGCTGCGCAGGTGCTCGGATACCGCTTCGTGGGCGCCCAGCCCCGACAGGTAGATGACCCGGCGGACTTTTGCGCGTTCGGCGGCGGCGACGAAATTCTGCGCTGCCGCCCGGTCTTTTTTCGCAAAGTCATGCTCCCCGGCGTCGAGGGAGTGGACCAGGTAGTAGGCGGTGTCGATGCCGTTGAGGGTGTAGGTCAGGGTGTCGGGATCGAGCAGGTCGGCGACAGCGGTTTCGACCCCTTCGGGCAGGGCGGTCTGGTGTTGTCGCGACAGGCAGCGCACCGGGTAGTCTTCGGCCAGCAGTTTTTTGACCAGTCGGCGGCCGATGAAGCCGGTGGCTCCGGTGACGAGAATTTTTGGTTTCATTGGCATTGTTACCCCTGGGAGCTTGTATCTTTTTTCACTGGTATAAATTTAAACCGTCGGGACTCGCCCCGACAGGCGACCTACTTTTCTTTGAAGCGCAAAGAAAAGTAGGCAAAAGAAACTTGCCACTGCGTGGAGCATAAGGATCTCTTTTGCGGTGGCCTTGGTTTCATTTGCCCTTGTGCTGAAGCTGCCAGTCGTTCTTCGTGGCACATCTGCCGCCCTTGGTGGTGGACCCTGCAGTTTTCCTCGTTGAGCAAACACCGGGCTACGTTTTAAAAGCTGATGGAACTTGCCTTTACCTGGTAGAGACGGTGTTTGCTCAGAATTGCTGACTGGTGGCACCCGTATGTGGCTCGCAAGTGGGGCCGACGAAGACGCTCCGGTGGTCAGATGCCAAGGTACGTGATAAGGGGCGACGCCCTTACGCACCAGATATGCGGCGCAGCCAGAGTTTCTTTTGCTTCGTTTTCTTTGCGTTCAAAGAAAATGACGCCGGTTGTCGGGCCGGGACCCGACGGTGTTGCCCTGTCCCCTCCCATGGAAAATCTCCCTCAAGTAAACTCCCCAACCAGTTTCCCCAACTCCGCCAGATCCACCTGCCGTTGATAGAGCGGTCTTTTATCCGTCTTGTAACCGTCCAGCTGCTCTTCGAAGACCGGCTTCTCCTTGCGGTAGAAAACTCCGAGCCGCAGCGGGTCTTCCTCGATAGCCCGGGCAAAGGCCTGGGTGCGGTCGCCCGGGTCATGGTCGGGGTCGAGGTAGCGGGTATGGGACTCGAACCACTGGTAGGTGTTGAGCTTGTTGAAGGTCACGCAGGGCTGCAGCAGATCGACCAGGGCATAGCCGGGGTGGCGGATGGCCTGCTGCAGGATGTCGAGGGTCTGCTCCTTGTGGCCAATAAAGGCGCGGGCGACGAAACTGGCATCCAGCGAGATCGCAACGGCCAGCGGGTTGAACGGCTCGAGGATGACGCCGGCTGGCTGCAGCGGGGTGGCGAAGCCGCGCTGGCTGGTGGGGGAGGCCTGCCCCTTGGTCAGACCGTAGACCATGTTGTTGTGGACGATGTTGGTCAGGTCGGGATTGCGGCGGATGCAGTGGATGAAGTGGTTGCCCCCTTCGCCGTACATGTCGCCGTCGCCGCTTTCGGCGATCACCGTCAGTGCCCGGTTGCTCGCCTTGATGGCGGTCGCCGCCGGCAGGGCGCGGCCGTGCAGGCCGTTGAAGAAGTGGGTCTGCAGGTACTGGGGGATCTTGGCGGCCTGGCCGATTCCCGAGACCATCACGGTCTGCTGCGGGTCGAGCTTGAGTTCGGACATGGCTTCACTGACCAGCTTGAGGATGCCGTAATTGCCGCAGCCGGGGCACCAGGCGATATCGCAGCCTTCGCGGACAAAGGGATTGGCTTTCATAAGGTCACCTCCTGCCGCAGCCGGGTTTCCAGGTTTTCGACACTGAAGGGCATGCCGTCGTACTGCAGCCAGTCGGCGTCGGCCCGGCGGCCGGTTTCCCGCTGGATCAGGCGCGCAAACTGGGCCGTGGCGTTGTTTTCGATCACGATCAGCCGCCGCGCCCGCAACAGCAGCTCTTTCACTTCATCGGTCAGCGGGTAGATCTGGGGGCAGAAGAGAAAGGCGGTTTGCGGATCATCGACCCGGGCCCGGGCTTCTTCGATCGCCGGGCGGGTCGAGCCCCAGCCGACCAGTAGCCGTTGGTAGTTCGCCGGCCCGAACAGCCGGTGGGGCAGCGCCAGCTCGCCGCGCAGCAGGGCGAGTTTCTTCAGCCGCTTGTCGACCATGGCGATGCGCACCTCGGCGCGCTCGGTGATGAAGCCGGCCTCGTCGTGCTCGTCGCTATCCAGGCAGACCAGCCCTTTCCCATGGCCGGGGATGCCCCGCGGCGACAGACCGCTTTCGGTGAGAAGGTAACGGCGGTAGTCGGCGGCCGTTTCGCCGATATGGTGTTCCGGGGGCGCTGCGGGAATCGGTAAGGCCGGGACGTTGCAGCTGCTGTCGAGCAGGTACTGGTCGGTGAGGATGATCACCGGCGACTGGCTGGCGTCGGCCAGGGCAAAGGCTTGCCGCGCGCAGTCGAAGGCGTCTTCGAGGGTGCCGGGGGCGAGGATCGCCCGGGAAAATTCCCCGTGCCCGGCGTACAGGGCCAGGTCGAGGTCCCCCTGCTCGGTGCGGGTCGGCAGCCCGGTGGCCGGGCCGGGGCGCTGGGCCAGGTGGACGACCATCGGCAATTCCATGCTGCCGGCCAGGCTGATTCCTTCGCCCATCAGGGCGAGCCCGCCGCCGGAGGTGCTGACCATGGCCCGGCCGCCGGCGTACCAGCTGCCGAGCCCCATGTTGATGGCGCTGATTTCGTCCTCGGCCTGTTCGACGACGATGCCGAAGCGTTCGGCGCAGCCGGCCAGGAACTGCAGCACCCCGGTCGAAGGGGACATCGGGTAGGAGCCGATGAAGTTGCAGCCGCCGGCGATGGCCCCGAGCCCCACCGCCTGGGAACCGTTCAGGAAAAGCTGGCCGGCGATCCCGGCATCCGCCTCGATGCGGCAGCTCAGTTGCTTCTGCCTGGCGGCGGCCTCGCCCCGTTCCCGGCCCAGCCCGGCGGCGCGCAGATTCTTCTCCAGCACTTCGCTGTCATGGTCGAACAGCCCCTTCAGAACGGTTTCCAGGGTCGCTGGCTCGAGGCCGAGCAGGGCGGTGACGAAACCGCAGGCCACGGCGTTGGCGTAGATTTTTTCACCCACCTGTTTCGCCAGTTCGGCCATGGGCAGGGGGAGCAGTCCGGCCACGTCCTCGAAAACCACCGGATCGCCGATCACCAGGGTGTCCGCCGAGATGCGCGGCTGCAGCCAGGCCAGGGCGTCGCGGTCGAGCAGCACGCAGAGATCCATCCGCTCGGCATAGGCCCGCACCCGATTTGACGCCGCCCGGATGCTGGTTGAATTGCTGCCGCCGCGGATCCGCGACATGAACTCTTTAGTCGAAAAGACATGCCGGCCGCTGGCTTTCAGGGTGCGCGTCAATATCGTTTCAATGGTCTGAATGCCCTGGCCGGCCTCGCCGCCGAGGACTATGCTGACCTCGTTGCTGAATGTCGGTTGCGTTTGCACGGCTGGTTCTCCTTTCCCGCTGGCGGATTCCGGTTGACACTTCTCTAGTATAGACGGCGTGTCCGGATTTGCATTGTTGCCGGCGATTCCCCTCGTCAAGGCAGGATGTGGTAAAATGTAAGCGTAAGACCGGCAGAAAGGAGTTTTTATGAAAAAGGATCGATTTGAACATCACTGTCTCGAAGCCGAGGCCGGAAATGATGCGTTTGTTGCCCATCCCGCAAGCGGCGAAGAGGGCAGGGTCATCGAATGTAGCCTGAAGTTGGGGCACTTGGTGGTACAGACTTCCGACAACCAGAGACGTTGCTGGGACTTTCATGAGTGTGAAGATCTGAACCATCCCAAATCCGGGCCGATGATCTGAGTTGATAGAAATATTACCAGCAACGAAAAAAGGCGCCGAACGCGCCTTTTTTATTTCCTCGGAGATGACCGCTTTTGCGCCGAAAGTGCCGTCTTGACAGGCCGGCGGCTACCGGTAGACTTCTATTCCCGAGGACAAAGCGTATCGTTGCTGGATAGAACCCAACCCACACAATGGGAGGACAAAATGAATGTTTATGACTTCGCTATGAAAATGGAGCTCGACGGAAAAGCGTATTACCAGAAAATGGCCGAAAAGACCAAGCTGCCCGGCCTGAAAAAGATCTTTCTCCAGCTTGCCGAAGATGAACAGAAACATTACGACATTTTCCAGGGGCTGAAGAAAAAGACGCCGTCGGCCATGGCGGCGACCACCGCCCTGGACGAGGCGAAAAACGTCTTTGCAAAACTGTTGAAAGAGAAATCGGCCGCCGCCGAAATCGGAGGGGATCTCGAGGGGTATCGCTATGCCATGAAGCTCGAGGCCGACAGTTATCGTTTTTACGAGGACGCCGCCAGCCGTGAGCCGGATGCCAAGGTCAAGGATCTTCTGCTCAAGGTTGCCGGTGAAGAGCAGAAGCATTTCAATATTCTGCAGAACGTCTTCGATTTCGTCAACGCGCCGAACCAGTACCTGGCCTGGGCCGAGTTCAGCAATCTCGATGAATTCAGAAACTTCGGCCGGGGCTGATCGTATCGCGGGGAGGCATGCATGACCTTAAACCTCACGCAAAAAATCCTGACCGAGCACCTGGTCGAGGGGCGCCTGGTTCCCGGCGAGGAAATCGGCCTGTGCATTGACCATACCCTGCTGCAGGACGCCACCGGCACCATGGCCATGCTCGAATTCGAGGCCTTGGGACTCAACCGGGTCAAGGCTCAGCTGTCGGCCCAGTATGTCGACCACAACCTGCTGCAGACCGACTTCAAGAACGCCGACGACCACCGCTACCTGCAGACCGCCTGCGCCCGCTACGGCATCCATTTCAGCCGGCCCGGCAACGGTATCTCCCACCAGGTGCACATGGAGCGTTTCGGCCGGCCGGGGCTGACCATGCTCGGGGCCGACAGCCACACCCCGGGCGCCGCCGGGGTATCGATGCTGGCGATCGGCGCCGGCGGCCTCGATGTGGCCATGGCCATGGCCGGGCTGCCCTATTATCTCCCCTGCCCGAAGGTGCTGGGAGTCCGATTGAGCGGACAGCTGCCGGACTGGGTCAGCGCCAAGGACGTTATCCTCGAACTGCTGCGCCGCTACGACGTCAAGGGGTGCGTCGGCAAGGTGATCGAGTATTACGGCCCCGGCGTCGTCACCCTTTCGGCCACTGACCGGGAAACCATCGGCAACATGGGGACCGAACTCGGCGCCACCAGCAGCATCTTTCCTTCCGATGGGCGAACCCGGGAATATCTCCTCGCCCAGAAGCGCGGCAGCGCCTGGCGGGAGCTCAAGGCCGCCGCCGGCTGCGATTACGACGAACACGCCGAGCTCGACCTGGCCAAGGTTGAGCCGCTGATCGCCTGCCCCTCGTCGCCCGGCAACGTCAAGACGGTACGCGAGGTGGCCGGGCTCAAGGCCGACCAGGTGATCATCGGCTCATCGGTCAACTCCTCGTATCGCGACCTGATGGTGACCGCCCGCATCATCGAGGGGCGTCACGCCCATCCCGACACCTCGCTGCACATCAACCCCGGCAGCCGCCAGGTGCTGGAAAACGTCGCCGACAGCGGCGGCGTCATGGCCCTGCTGCTGGCCGGCGCCCGGATCCACCAGAGCGGCTGCCTGGGCTGCATCGGCATGGGGCAGGCGCCGGGAACCGGCCAGGTCTCCCTGCGCACCTTTCCCCGCAATTTCCCGGGACGCTCCGGCACCAAGGGCGACCAGGTTTATCTCTGCTCGCCGGAGACCGCCGTCGCCGCGGCCATCAAGGGGGTGATCACCGACCCCCGCGACCTGGGGCAGGAGATGGCCTATCCCCGCATTAAAGATCCGGAAAGCTACGTGGTCGACGAATCCTCCATCATCTTCCCCACCGAGGCATTGCGCCAGACCGAAGTCAAGCGCGGGCCCAACATTCAGCCGTTCCCCGAGTTCGACCCCCTGCCCGAAGCGATTGAAGCCACCGTGGCGATCAAGGTCGGCGACAACCTCTCCACCGACGGCATCATGCCCGCCGGCAGTGAAATCCTGCCGCTGCGCTCCAACATCGCCGCCATCAGCGAGTACGTTTTTCACCAGGTCGATCCCGGGTTCGTCGGCCGCATCAAGGCGCTGGAGCAGGCCGTGGTGATCGGCGGCGACAACTACGGGCAGGGCTCCAGCCGCGAGCACGCGGCCCTGGCGCCGCGCTACCTCGGGGTGCGGGCAAAGATCGCCAAGAGCTTCGCCCGCATTCACAAGGCCAACCTCTGCAACTTCGGCATCGTGCCGCTCACCTTCAAGAATCCGCAGGACTACGAGGTTATCCAGGACGGCGACCGGCTGGTTTTCCACGACCTGCGCAAGCGTCTGGAGCGCGGCGACAGCGAGATCCCTGTGCGGGTTGGCGGTCGCGAGATTCTGACGCTGCTGGAGGTTTCTGAGCGCCAGCGGCAACATTTGCTGGCCGGCGGGACCCTCGGCTACATCAAGACCGAATTGGCCAACCGATAGCTGCTTTTCAATGCAACAACCACCAAAGAAAGGAATCCATCATGGGAACCCACCACATTATTGACGGCTGCATCAACTGCGGCGCCTGCGCGGCGGTCTGCCCGGTCAACGCCATCACCGACACGGGCGACGTGCATGTGATTGACAAGGATACCTGCATCGACTGCGGCGCCTGCGACGAGGTCTGCCCGGTCGATGTCATCCAGTGGGAGATCACCGCCTGATCCGCTTGCCGACGACCGGCCTCTCCGTGAGGCCGGTCCTTCGTTGGGGTATTGACTGACCGGATTCGACTCAAGGCAACGGGATGTCTTCCGTTGGTCAGACCTTGATTCCCTCCCCTTAGATAAACCTTCCGAAGTATATTTCTTGCGTCTGATCCGCAAATGTGGGATTTACTGTGACAATCTTTTTTTGCCACATCCTCGGCCACGTTTAATTGCGAGACGACTATCCATGACTTCCTGGGAACTGATCGATACGGCACAGATACCTGGCGGCGGCGGTGAACTGCAACTCTACAAGCGCGACTCCGAATTCTCGATCAGCGTCGAGGGGGAGGGGGTGCTGATGAGCACCTGGGCCCACCAGTCCGAAGATGTGCTGGCTGAAATTGCCTGTACCAAGCTCACGGACCGGCCTGCACCAAAGGTGCTGATCGGCGGACTGGGGATGGGCTTCACCCTGGCCGCCGCCCTGCGTCACCTCGGCGCCGATGCGGAAGTGGTGGTGGCCGAACTGATTCCGGCGGTGGTGGCGTGGAACCGCGGCCCGCTTGGCGAGCATGCGGGCAATCCGCTGCAGGATCCACGGACCAGGGTTCGCGAGGGGGATGTCGCCAAAATCCTCAAGTCGGAGCGCAAGGCGTACGACGCGATCCTGCTCGACGTCGATAACGGCCCCGAGGGCTTCACCCGGCAGAAAAACAACTGGCTCTATTCCTTCGACGGCCTGACCGCGTCCTACGAAGCGCTGCGGCCGATGGGCCTGCTGGCCGTCTGGTCGGCCGGTCCTTCCCGCAACTTTCGGGAACGCCTGCGCAAGGTCGGCTTCAAGGTGAAGCAGAGCCGGGTGTGGGAGCAGGATGACAAGGGCGACCTGCATACGATCTGGCTGGCCGAGCGGGGCCCGTAACTGTGCTGAAGGCAAGGTGTCTGATCGTTCCTTCATCGCAGAGGCGGACATGACGAGACAAGAGGCCCTTGCGGCCCTGATGCAGGATGAACTTTTCGACCTTCTGATCGTCGGCGGCGGCGCCACTGGTTGCGGCATTGCCGTGGACGCGGCGCTGCGGGGGCTGAAGGTCGCCCTGGTGGAGCAGAACGATTTCGCCGAGGGGACCAGCGGCCGCAGCACCAAGCTGGTTCACGGCGGCGTGCGTTACCTGGAAAAGGCCGTCAAGCACCTCGACAAGGCCCAGTACGACCTGGTCAAAGAAGGGCTGCACGAGCGGGGCGTGCTGCTGAAGAACGCCCCCCACCTGTCGAATCCGCTTCCTTTTGTTGTGCCCCTGTACCGATGGATTGACGTTCCCCAGTTCTGGGCCGGGCTGAAGCTCTATGACCTGCTGGCCGGAAAGATGGGGATCGGCCACAGCCGCTTGCTGAGCCGTAACGATGCCCTCAAGCGCTTTCCGATGCTCAAGGCCAAAGGGCTCAAAGCCGGAATCCTCTATTACGACGGCCAGTTCAACGACGCCCGGATGGCGGTGGCCCTCGCCATGACCGCCGCCGACCATGGCGCGGTGGTGGCCAATCACGTCGAAGTCACCGCCCTGCACAAGGAAAACGGCCGGGTCGCCGGCGCCCAGCTCAAGGACCGCCTGACCGGCAGCGCATGGACGCTGCGGGCCAAAGGGGTGATCAACGCCACCGGGCCCTTCGGCGACCGCCTGCGCCAGCTGGACGACCCCGCCGCCGCGCCGATCATCACCACCAGCACGGGGATTCACATCGTGCTCGACAAGCATTTC
>NZ_JBFHGD010000081.1:0-13566 GCF_041583255.1 Trichloromonas sp.
ACCCGGATTTCAGCGTAGCGCCGGTAGAGCGCCTGCCGCTCCTCGAACAGCTGGCGAAAGGACTGGCCCTTCGCCCTGGCAATCCCCCGCGTGTCGAAATTTCTGATTCTGCGCCTGATCTCTGCGTAATCCACTTCGAGAAACACAATGGTCGAAATTCTCTTCAGATGGGTCATGCCTTTCTCGCTGTAGACGGCGCTGCCGCCGGTGGCGATGACATGCCGATCGACGTCGAGCTTGAGGATCTCTTCTTCCTCGACCTGGCGCAGGGTGAGATGGTCGCTCTCGTTGAGGATCTGCTGCAGGGATTTCTGCCGGCTGGTCTGGATCAATACGTCGGTGTCGATAAAGCCGAAAGAGAGGGCCTTGGCCAGGATGATGCCGACGGTGCTTTTGCCGGCGCCGGGCATGCCGATGAGGGTGAGGTTGGGGCGGGTCATTGGGGCCTTTCACGCAAACGTAGGGGTGATAATTTTTCCGCTGATAGGGTAGAATAATACACTGAACGGTAGCATTTTGGAGGCTTAAAGAGATGAGCGTTATGAAGCCGAGGGCCATTGTCATCGACGATGACGAAGGCTGCCGCAACCTGATCACCCTGATTCTCAAGCAGCGAGGGTACGAGGTGGTCAGCCTGTCCGACCCGACGGTATGCCCTCTTTATGACGATTTGCTGGCGGTCTGTCCCCACGAAGACGCCTGCGGCGATTTTTTGCTGACCGACCAGCGGATGCCGAAAATGACCGGCCTTGAATTCGTCGAGACCCAGGGCCGCAGAGGGTGCAAGGGGGTGGTCAACAAGAAGGCGGTACTGTCAGCCAGCTGGACCCCTGAAGAATTGGATAAAGCCGAAGAACTCGGCTGCAAGGTCTTTCGCAAGCCGTACGATGTGAAAGCAATTGCCGACTGGCTGGACGAGCAGGAAAAATCCATTGCCCCTGGGCGGAAACTTGCCAGGCTGGAAGATCTTTAGACCCGGTTTTCGACGCCGGTTGAAGTACGCGGCCGCTGCCCTGGTGAAGGCAGCGGCCGTTTTTTATCAATAATTCAAGCTGGCGGCTGGACCTCGTGCGGCAGCAGGTGGCGGGGACATATCCGGTCGGGGAGCCGCAACAAGGTGACGGCTGAAGGCAGCTGCAGTTGCCGGTAAAGTTCGGCGCTACGAATATACCCCTGCGGCAGGTGTATAGGCAGGGAAAACCGGTTTTTCGTCAGGGGCGGCAGTAGGCTTCGAGTGCTTTTTCGAAACCACGCAGGCCTTCAAGAGTCAAGGCGACGGTGGCGCCGCAGTGGGTGCATTTGCGTATTTTCCCGGGGGAGATGTCGGCGAATCGCTGATGGAAACTTTTCTTACACTGAGGGCATTCGTAATCGATTGTCAGTTCCATTTGACCACCTCACGCAAAGGGGGTTGACGTGATTAGTGCGCGCTAAGACATTGCCAGAAAATACCCTTGGCAGGCAAGAAAAATTTTCGGGATAAAAACCCTTGGCGGTCGGTCGCAAGACAAATCACTCGGGGACAGTTGCGGTATGGATTAATCCTGTAATAATAATAAATCAATTTTCTGCTTGGTGTTCATAAATGGAGAAGATATGGGTGACGCTTTTGATCTGAGGGGATACGAGGAGAGAGTGCAGCAGCTGGCGATGGAACATCTTTCTGACGCAAGCAATGCGGATGACCTGGTGAAAATGATGAAAATCATCACAGACGCTGCTGAGAGTGAACTGGCCGATCATCTTGAAGGCGGCGAACAGATTGCCTGCCGGGCCGGCTGTGGCAGCTGTTGCATACTGAACGTGGCGGTTCTTTTTCCCGAAGTGCTCGCCATCGTTGATTTTGTCAAAACCCGGATGTCTCCGGAGCAACAACGAACGATTGTACGGCGGGTCGATGTTCTGTTCCGTCAGGTGCGCTGGCTCGGTGAGGAGGAGCGGCTGTTTTTGCGGCAGAGCTGCGCGTTTCTCGACGAGTCGGGGGATTGTGTGATCTATCCGGTCCGGCCGCTGATCTGTCGCGCTATCACCTCGATCGACCCCCGTCACTGCGAAGCTGCACTGGACACGCCGAACTCAGATGAAGCGAGAACAGTGATCATGAACCTGTTCCAGAAAGGCCTGATGGAAGGAACTTTTGTCGCCCTATGCCATGCCCAGGCACAGCTTGGGTTTGAGGATCGCAGTGGGCAATTGACGGTGGGTGTTCAGGGTCTGTTCGACGCGCCGGAACTGGCAGATCGCTATCTTGAACGAAAAAATGTGTGGGGTGAACAGGCGGCGGGGTGACCAAGGTGAATCGGCTGTCGTTTGTTACGGTACGCTGGTATCGGATCGCATCGATTTTCTGCCCTCCTTTCGGGGGGCTTTTTTGTGTGGATTGTTTTATTAATCGGCTTGTCGGTGAGGGAAGCTGGATGTTAATGTTTGGGCTCGTTTTTTCAGGCTCGAAGAAGCCCTTTGTGAACACGGATAACAAGGAGGTGTAATGAACGCGGAGATCAACGGTATTCGCATGGCTTATGACGTCGCCGGGAGCGGCCCCGCCGTCCTGCTCATCCACGGTTTTCCCCTCTGCCGTCGCATGTGGCAGCCGCAGGTGCAGGCGCTGTCCGCAGCCGGTTTTCGGGTTGTGGTCCCCGACCTGCGCGGATTCGGCGAGAGCGGGGTAGGCGATCGGCCCGGCTCGATGGACCTGCTGGCGGATGACCTGGTTGTCCTGATGGATCACCTCGGCATTGAGCGGGCGGTCGTGGGCGGGATGTCGATGGGGGGATACGTGCTGCTCAACCTGCTGGCCCGGCACCCGCAGCGAGTTCGTGCCGCCTGCTTCATTGTGACCCGTGGCGATGCCGATGACGAAACCGGGCGCGGCAAGCGCAACCACCTGGTCGGCGAGGTTGAAGCGGGCAACCCCGGGGCGGTTCCGGCGGCCTTCGCTCCGCTGCTCTTTGCCGGGCAGACTGTCGCCAGAAGGCCGCAACTGGTGGATGAGGTGCGCGGCTGGATGGCGGCAACCGATCCGACCGGGCTGGTGCTGGGGCTGCAGGCGATCCGTGACCGGGTCGATTCGGGCCCGCTGCTGCCGACCCTGAAACTGCCGTCGCTGGTGATCGGGGCCCGTGAGGATAAGGCGATCCCTCCGGACAAGTCGGCATATCTGGCCGCGCAGGTTGCCGGCGCCGAACTGTGCATGATCGACGGTGGCGGGCACATGGTCAACCTGGAGCAGGCCGACGCCTTCAACGCGTGCCTGCTCGGGTTTCTGCAGCAAATCGGGAGCTAGTGCCCCCGACAAAGCCCGAATCGAGTTAGTTGATCGAGTTGCCGCTGAACAGGCAGGCGGCCGGTTGGGAGGCTTTGCGGGTGAGCAGGTCGGCGAGATGGTCGGGGGTGAGGGGGCGGGCGAAGTAAAACCCCTGCATTTCGTTGCAGCGGCGGTTGTGCAGAAAAGAGAGCTGTTCCTTGCTTTCGACCCCCTCGGCGATGACCTTGAGATTGAGGCTTTCGGCCATGGCGATGATGGCGCCGATGATGGCTTCGTTGTCGGGATCTTTGGGGATGTCGCGGACGAACTCCTGGGCGATCTTGATGCGGTCGATGGGGAAATGTTTCAGGTAGACCAGCGAGGAGTGGCCGGTCCCGAAATCGTCAATGGCCAGGCGCACGCCGCGAATTTTCAGGTCGGTCAGGGTCATGATGGTGCTCTGGACATTCTCCATGACCGTGCTTTCGGTCAGCTCGAGCTCGAGCAGGTCGGGCTGAAGGCCGGTTTCATTAAGAATCGTCTCGACCCGGTCGACAAAGTCGTGCTGCTTGAACTGCCGCGCCGAAACATTCACGGCAATTCGTGTCGGCGGAAGCCCCAGGGTCTGCCATGACTTGGCCTGGGCGCAGGCGGTGCGCAGTACGAATTCGCCGATCGGGATGATCATCCCGGTTTCCTCAGCGACCGGAATGAAGTATTCCGGGGGGACCAGCCCCTTCTCCGGGTGGCACCAGCGCAGCAGAGCTTCGATGCCGATGATTTCGCCGCTGTTGAGGTCGAGCTGGGGCTGGTAGGAGAGGAAGAGTTCGTTGCGGGCCAGCGCTTGGCGCAGGGAGGTTTCGAGCTGCAGCCGCTCGAGGGTTTTGCTGTTCAGTTCGGCCGAAAAGAACTGGTAGGTGTTGCGGCCAAGTTCCTTGGCCTCGTACATGGCGATGTCGGCTTTGCGCAGCATGGTTTCGGCATCGGTGCCATCGGTGGGATAGACGGCGATGCCGATGCTGGCCGTGGTGAAGAGTTCTTTCTCGTCGATCGTGACGGGGCTGGCGATGGCGTCGAGGATCCGGCGGGCGAAAATCGAGGGGTCCTGCTCATCGTCCAGTCCCGCCAGCAGGATGACGAATTCGTCGCCGCCGAACCGGGCTACCGTGTCGACATCGCGCAGGCATTTCTGCAGGCGGCCGGCGACGGATTGCAGCAGGGCGTCGCCGGCCCCATGGCCGAGGGTGTCGTTGATCCCTTTGAACTGGTCGAGGTCGAGAAACATGACTTCGAGGGTGCTGTTTTCGCGTTGGGCGCGCATCAGTTCGCGGCTCAGGCGGTCTTGAAACAGGGTGCGGTTGGGCAAGCCGGTGAGGGTGTCGTAATAGGCCAGTCGGTGAACCTTGTCTTCGGCCCGCTTGCGTTCGGTGACGTCGATCAGCACCGCCAGGCTGCTGATGATCGCCCCCTGGCTGTCCCGTTCGGCAACGGCGGATAGGAGCACGTCGATGGGCCTGCCGTCCTTGGCGACCATCTGGTAGGCGACGTTGGGGACGTCGCCGGTCTTGAAAAACTCGGGAAGATGGATGTCTTCGACCAGCTGCCGCGAGCGGCGGCTCATGAACTCGGTAAGGCGCCGGCCGATGACTTCGACGCGGTGGTAGCCGAGGGTTTTCAGCCACAGGTCGCTGACCGTGAGCAGGCAACCGTTGGGGTCGATAGAGTGCAGCATGACCGGGGTCTTGTGGTAGAGGTCCCGGTAGCGTTTTTCGCTTTCCTGGAGCCGCAAATAGGCTTCGTTCAAAATCCCCCCGCACTTCCTCTTGTTCATTTACGACATCGTCGGGTTTAAACCCGCTGCCGTTCTCGGTCTGCCCCGGCGGCGACGAGGCACCCTTCAGGCGGAAATATCAGCCTGGCTGTTGCCGCCTGCCGCAAACCCTTACCGCGTTTGCCTGGCCCATTGCCGGTTGGAGCGTATCAACCTGTAATGGCAGGCTTTTGCTAGTTTGGTGGACTATACCACAAGAGGATGAGAGAGGAAATTATTTCGTGACCAGGCCAGACAAGTCTGGCGTTGGAAGTTGTTCCATAGTTATGTTAGGATTTATGGAACTGATACTGAAACGGAGAGCAGCGCATTGACCGACCAATCCCCCTCAGGAGGAACCCGGGCGGCGGAAGAGAGCCGCAGCAAAACCGCGACGCCGCCCCTTTTCCGGGTTCTGATGCACAACGATGATTTTACCTCCATGGATTTCGTGGTGGAGGTGCTTGAATCGGTTTTTCACAAGTCGCCGACCGAAGCCAACCGCATCATGCTGAATATTCATTTCAAGGGGATGGGGATGTGCGGTATCTTTTCCCATGAAATTGCCGAGACCAAGATCGACCGGGTCCACGCCTTGGCCCGGGATGAGGGGTTTCCCCTTCGCTGCAGCATGGAACAGGCATAGCAGGTATTGCCCGATTCAGAATAAGGACGTTTTAATATGTTTAACCAGGATGTACAGATCGCATTTTCCCTTGCCGTACGAGAAGCGCAGCGGCGCCACCACGAATACCTGACCACCGAACATGTCCTCTATGCCATCCTCTTCGAAGAGCGCGGCCAGGAGGTGCTGGTCAACTGCGGTGGCGACATCGAGGTGCTGCGCAGCGCGCTCGAGGAATTTTTCGCCCAGCAGATGGAGGAGCTGTCTGCCGAGGAGGATTACGTCCCCGAGCAGACCGTGGGCCTGCAGCGGGTGCTGCAGCGGACCGTGGTGCACATGCACTCGGCGGGCAAGAAGGATGTAGGGCTGGGCGATCTGCTGGCGGCGATTCTCGAAGAGAAGAATTCCCACGCGGCCCATTTTCTCGCCGCCCAGGGGATCGATCGCCTCGACGTCCTCAACTTCATCTCTCACGGCGTTTCCAAGGTGCCTCGCGTGGAGCCGGCACCGGAACGTCCCGCGCCCGGAAAGTCCAGCGAAGGGGCGCCTGCCCCGTCCAAGGGGACTCCTTCCCGCGATCCACTTGACCTGTACACCGTCAACCTGGTGCAGCGGGCCCGCGAAGGCAAGATCGATCCCCTGATCGGGCGCGACCGGGAATTGGCGCGAACCATCCAGGTGCTCTGTCGGCGGCGCAAGAATAATCCCCTCTACGTGGGCGATCCTGGGGTCGGCAAGACCGCCATCGCCGAAGGGTTGGCGCTTCGACTTCACCAGGGGGAGGTGCCGGAGGTGCTCAAGGGGAACGAGGTCTACACCCTCGACCTCGGAGCGCTCTTGGCCGGCACCAAATTCCGCGGTGACTTCGAGGAGCGGCTCAAGGGGGTGATGGCGGCGCTGCGCAAGAAGCCCGAGGCGATCCTCTTTATCGACGAAATCCACACCATCGTCGGGGCCGGGGCGACCAGCGGCGGCTCCCTCGATGCCTCCAATATCCTCAAGCCGGTGCTGGCCACCGGTGAGCTGCGCTGCATCGGATCGACCACCTTCGAGGAATACAAGAACCTGTTCGACAAGGACCGGGCCCTCTCGCGGCGCTTTCAGAAAATCGATATTCTCGAGCCGAGCGTCGAGGACACGGTGGCGATTCTGCAGGGGCTGAAAAGCTACTACGAGGAGCACCATGGAGTCACCTACAGCGATGAGGCGCTGCGGGCGGCGGCCGAGCTGTCGGCTCGCCACATCAATTTTCGCCATCTCCCCGACAAGGCGATCGACGTGATCGACGAGGTGGGAGCGGCGTTTCGCATCCGCAAGCGTGCCGGCGGCACCGTTTCGGTCGCCGATATCGAAGCGGTGGTGGCCAGCATCGCTCGCATCCCGGCGCGCAGCGTCTCGACTTCGGACCGCAAGCGTTTGCAGCACCTGGGGCGCGATCTCAAGCGCCAGGTCTTCGGCCAGGACGAGGCGATCGACGTGCTCTGTCGCTCAATCCTGCGGGCCCGGGCCGGGCTGGGGCACCCGGACAAGCCGGTCGGCTCATTCCTCTTCACCGGCCCGACCGGGGTCGGCAAGACCGAGGTGGCCCGGCAGCTGGCGGCCCAGATGGGGGTGGAGTTTATCCGTTTCGACATGAGCGAGTACATGGAGAAGCACTCGGTGGCTCGCCTGATCGGCGCGCCGCCCGGCTACGTCGGCTTTGACCAGGGGGGGCTGCTGACCGACGGGGTGGTCAAAAATCCCTACGCGGTGCTGCTGCTCGACGAGATCGAAAAGGCCCATCCCGACCTCTTCAGTATCCTGCTGCAGGTGATGGATCACGGCACCCTGACCGACAATAACGGCAAAAAAGCCGATTTTCGCAATGTCGTGCTGATCATGACCAGCAATGCCGGCGCCCGCGAAATGAGCGCAACCCCCATCGGTTTCGGCACTCCTGCGCGGGCCGGCCTGAAGCAGGCGGTGGAAAAGACCTTTTCCCCCGAGTTTCGCAACCGGCTCGATGCCATCATTCCCTTCCACGCGCTGGACGAGAAGATCACCATCCGCATCGTCGACAAGTTTCTCGGCGAACTGCGCACGCGCCTGAAGGAGAATGGTGTCAGCCTGGTGGTCTCCGCCGCGGCCAGGGCCCAGCTGGCTCGTCGGGGCTACGATCCGGTCTACGGGGCGCGCCCTCTGGCCCGGTTGATCCAGACCGAGATCAGCGACGTGCTGGCCGGCGAGATTCTGTTCGGCCGCTTAAGCGACGGCGGCGATGTGCGCATCGGGGTGAGCGGCGGGGCGCTGACCTTCGCCTGGCCCGCAGCCTGATGCCCGCTTCCCCCGGCCCCCGGTTGTCCTGACTGCTGCCCATGCCTGTCTATCGCCTCAGCGACCAGTTGCTATTTCCGCCGCCGGAGTTTGCCGAACCCGAGGGGCTGCTCGCCGTCGGCGGCGACCTGTCGCCGTCCCGGCTGCTGCTGGCCTATTCGACGGGAATCTTCCCCTGGTTCAGCGAAGATGAACCGATCCTCTGGTGGTCCCCCGACCCCCGCTGTATCCTCGATCCTGCCGAGTTGAAAATTTCCCGCAGCCTGGCCAAAACCTTGCGCCAGGGCCGCTTCCGCACCAGTTTTGACGAGGCCTTTCCCGCCGTCGTTGCGGCCTGCGCCGACAGCCGCCGCAAGCATGAGGCGGGCACCTGGATCACGCACGACATGTTGCAGGCCTATGAGCGCCTGCACCGGTTGGGGTTTGCCCACTCGGTCGAATGCTGGCAGGGGGACGAACTGGTGGGGGGATTGTACGGGGTCTGCCTGGGACGCTGCTTTTTTGGCGAATCGATGTTTCATCGGAGCACCGATGCATCGAAGGTGGCCCTGGTGACGCTGGTGCGGTGGATGGAGGAGAAGGGGTGGGGGCTGATCGATTGCCAGGTGCCCAACCCTCACCTGGTTTCGCTGGGGGCGAAGGAAATCCCCCGCCGCGAGTTTTTACGCCGCCTGCGAAGCGGCGGCGTGACGCCCGGCCCGGTTCAGTCGGTGCCGGCTTTCCCCTGAAGGTTGGCCCTCGATCCATTGCGGCCGACTTTTTGCGATAGTTGCCGGTTACCTGTTTTCCCCCCCGAGTATTCTCCGGGTATCCCTCACGAACATCCCCAGACGATCGCGGTCGGAATCGAGCAGCGACAGGAAGCGCATGCCGGCGGCAAACCGTTCTTCGCTCTCGGTCGGCCGAGTCCACACGACTTCAGCCAGGGCGCAGATCGGTGGCGGAGTGCCGAGATCGATCAGCACCAGGCAGATGTCGGCGATATCCACCGGGCTTTTGATGTCGAAGCGAATACCGCCTGAGCTGAGATTGATCGGACGGTGAGGGAAAGCACCGAACTTGCTGAAGTCCTTGCTGTTTTGCAGGATCTGCAGGTTTTTCTCCCACTGGTCGTGAAATGTTCGCAGGGTGCCGCGCCCCTTGGTGTAGCGCAGTCCGGCCTTGATGTCGATGCGGGGGCTGGCGCGGCGCTGAAAGACCTGCAGGTCTTCGGTTACGCTGACCCGGATCGCCTGGCTGCCCTGGCGGCCTTGGCGGCCGGAGAAACGGCCGCTCAGCCGCAGGCCGAGACCGAAGGCCTCCGAATGGATGACGAGAGGCATGTCGTCTGCGAAGGGGAAGCTTTCATTGTCGCCGCCGCCGTAGGGGAGGGTCAGGTCGAAATAGTCAGGCCCCGAATCCAGGAAATAGGCCGTCAGAGAGTCGGTCCGGTCGGAACCCGGGACGGCGGTGCTGACGGTCAGCAGGATCTTCTGCCCTGATTTGAAGTATTTCGAATATGACATGGGTCCGTTTCGCCGCTGGTGGTTGAACGGGGAGCACTCTCGCGACCAGAAAGCATTTCACGCCTGTGGCCGGTAAAGACTGCCGAATGAAAAAGGGGGGGGAGACGTCCTACGGCTCCCCCCCTCCTTGACCGGTTTTCTCTTCGGCGGCAGGGTCACATCTGGTGACAGGTGTCGCAGTTGTCGCTGACTGTGAAGGCCTTTTTCCCATCATGGCAGGCCCCACATGATTTCCCCTTTTCCATGTCGCTCATGGTGAAGTCGGGGTTTTTGTTGGTAACGATGTGAAAGATTTCGTTGTGGCAACTCGGGCAGTTGTTGCCAAGGATTTCCAGGTGCCGGTAATGACTGAATTCGATATTCCCGGCGTCTTCGTTTACGAAAACAACCTTGTCCGTGATCCAGCGGGCGGACAGAACCGAAGGGGATATCACCAGCAGCGTCAGGGCGATCAGCCAGTGCAGTTTCATAAATAACCTCCTGAAGTTGACTACATCATCCCATTATACGGAGAATTGCCGGTCAGGCCAAACATTAATTTGTATCCGGCGTGCTCAGTTGCAGCCGGCCGGCCAGGTCGTCGATAAACTGGCGGGCAGTGCGCCCGGAACGGGTTCTGCGTCGGGCCGCCCATTGCCGGGCTTCGGCGGTGAGCACTTCCGGGGAAACCGGCAGCTGCCGCTGGTCCGCCAGCTGTTGAACCACGGCGAGATAGGTCTGCTCGGATGTCGCAGGAAAACCGAGGGTGATGCCGAAGCAGTCGGCCAGCGGACACTGTTCGGGATAGGCTTCGTTGGCATCGTCGGCAGGATAGGGCTGCAGGTGATTGCAGGTGGCGTAGACAAGGACGTTGTCCGGCCGCGCTTCCAGCCCTCCGTCCAGCAGGGCCGAGAGCTCCCGGTAGTCGCTCTCCGGCCCGTCGAGATTCAGGCCGTCGCAGAAGAGAATGAAGCGGTACGGCTGGGGGCGCAGCTGGGCGCAGATGGCGGGTAGCCGGGAAAGGTCTTCCCTGCGGATGGCAACCAGGCGCAATCCGGCCTCACCGAATTCGCCCAGCAGTCCCTTGACCGCCGAGGATTTGCCGCTGCCGCGGGCACCCCAGAGCAGGACGTGGTTGGCCGGCGCGCCGTGGAGAAACTGCAGGGTGTTCTGGCGCAGCCGCTGCAGGGCGGGGTCGATGCCGAGCAGGCTGCCGAGGTCAGGGAGGTCGGGATGCACCACGGGGCGCAGCACTCCGGCATCGTCTTCCTGGTGCCAGCGGAAAACGAGAAGGCTGGCGAAGAGTCCAGGGTCGAACTGGTATTCGGACAGCTTGCGGGTCAGGAATTCTTCACCGAGGTCCAGCATGTGTTCCAGGCGGTCCAGCAGGTATCCCCAGTCGATATCTACCGAGTTGAAGTGCATGGGCGAGTCTCTCCTTCAGCCATTGAGTGTTAACGCTATGGTAACAGATTTTCCGACTTCTTTAAGCGCCTTGTTGGTGGTTGGCAGGGGTCGGCAGACGTGCTAGGATGCCGCCTTTCTGGAGGATTTCGTTGAAAAACCGCACCGAACAGCTGTTTGCCGTAACCGCCCCCGGGCTCGAAGAGGTCTGTGCCAGCGAATTGCTGACCCTGGGCATGGACGCGATCCGTGTCGTCGCCGGCGGGGTCGAATTCTGCGGCGGATTGCGGGAGATTTACCAGGCCAATCTCTGGCTGCGCAGCGCCAGCCGGATTCTGGTCCGGCTGGATTCGATCAAGTGCCGGGATTTTCCCGACCTGTACCGCAAGGGGCTGCGGCTTCCCTGGGGACGCTTCCTGCGCCCGGGCACGGCGCTGCAGGTGCGGGCCAGCAGCCAGAGCTCGCGGCTCAACCATAGCGGGCGCATCGCCGCAACCCTCGCCGAGGCGGTGGACCGCGCGCTCGGACGGGAAGTCTCGCCAGCTGCCGGCCCGCAGCAGCTGGTGCTGGCCCGCTTCGAGGACGACGTCTGCCAGCTGTCGGTGGACAGCTCCGGAGAGCTGCTGCATCGCCGGGGCTACCGGGCCGAGACCGCTTTTGCCCCGCTGAGGGAGACTCTGGCCGCCGGCATTCTGCTGAAGCTGGGCTGGGACGGCTCGGCACCGCTGGCCGATCCGATGTGCGGTTCGGGCACTTTCGTCATCGAGGCCGCCCTGCTGGCCGGCAACCGGGCTCCCGGGCTGGACCGGCAGTTTTCCTTCATGGACTGGCCCGGTTTTCGGCAGGGGCTTTTAGATGCTCTGCGCCTCGAAGCCCGTCGCGCCGAACGCCCGATCCGGGTGCCGATCTGCGGCGGCGAGCGGCACCCGGAAGCGCTGGCGGCCGCCCGCCGCAACGCGGCCCGGGCCGGTGTCGAAACGCTGGTCGAGTTGTGCCAACAGGAGCTGCAGCATTTTGTCGCCCCGGCCGGGCTTGGCCTGGTGGTCTGCAACCCGCCCTACGGCAAGCGCATCGGCCGGGATGAGGATCTGCGGCCGCTGTTCCGGGCGCTTGGCGCCCTTTTTCGGGGCCACTTCCCGGGGTGGCGGGGGGCATTCATCTGCCCCGATGACCACCTGGCCAAAGCGACCGGCCTGCCGTTGCAGCGGCTTGGCGCGCTGCATAACGGCGGGATTCCCGTGACGCTGTGGATGGCCGACCTGTAGCAGCCCTATTCGCCTGGGCGGCAACATCGTTCGACCGGTTGCTGAAGAAATACTGCTTGATTTTTTTGTGCAGATGATTTACGTTTGCAACTTACCTCAATTCCGCAGGGGATTGGGTAGATACAGATCAGAAAGCGAGGTGATTGCTAGTGGAAATCCAGGTCATCGACAACAACGTCGAGAAGGCCATCCGCGTGCTCAAGCGTAAGCTGCAGCAGGAGGGACTCTTTCGTGAAATGAAGCAGCGTAAATTTTACGAGAAGCCCAGCGTCAAGCGCAAGCGCAAGGAGAAGGAGGCCCAGCGTCGGCTGCGCAAGAAAATGCGCCTGATGAAACGCGACTAACGCCTCGTTGCCATATTCTCAAAAAAGAAAAAGGTCGATCCCATCGGATCGACCTTTTTCTTTTGGGCTGTTAACGCCGGCCGCATGGTTTCATGCGGCCGGCGGTTTTTTTTGGCTGACTGCTCAGTTAGGGAACGAGGGGAGTTCGAGCCCTGCGACCTTGTCGAGCATGCGGATGACCTGGCAGCTGTAGCCGAACTCGTTGTCATACCAGACGTAGAGAACGGCCCGGTTGCCTTCGACGATAGTGGCCAGCGAATCGACCACACCGGCGTGGCGGGAGCCGACGAAATCGCTGGAGACCGCTTCCGGTGAATTGGTGTAGTCGAGCTGGTTCTGCAGCTTGGAGTCGAGGGAGACGTCGCGCAGGTACTTGTTCAGCTCGGCGACGCTGGTCGCCTTCTCAAGGGTCAGGTTGAGGATTGCCAGCGAGACGTTGGGGGTCGGCACGCGGATGGCGTTGCCGGTCAGCTTGCCGGTCAGCTCGGGCAGGGCCTTGGCCACCGCCTTGGCGGCGCCGGTCTCGGTGATGACCATGTTGAGCGGGGCGCTGCGGCCGCGGCGGGAGTTGTTATGGTAATTGTCGATCAGGTTCTGGTCGTTGGTGTACGAGTGGCAGGTTTCGACGTGGCCGTTGATGATGCCGAACTGGTCGTTGACCGCCTTGAGGGCCGGCACGATGGCGTTGGTGGTGCAGCTGGCGGCTGACAGAATCTGCTCGCCTTCGGTCAGCAGCTCGTTGTTGACCCCGTAGACGACGTTGGGGATGTCCCCCTTGCCGGGTGCAGTGAGAATGACCTTGGAGATTCCCTTGGCCTGCAGGTGGCGGCCGAGGCCGGCCCGGTCGCGCCACTTGCCGGTGTTGTCGACCAGGATGGCGTCATGGATGCCGTACCGGGTGTAGTCGATGCTCTCTGGGGCGTCGGCGTAGATGATGCGGATCATGTTGCCGTTGGCGATGATCGCGTTCTCCTCCTCGTCGATGCGGATGGTCCCGTGGTAGGGTCCGTGCACCGAGTCGCGGCGCAGCAGGCTGGCGCGTTTGACCAGGTCGTCTTCGCTTCCCTTGCGCAC
>NZ_JBFHGD010000082.1:0-13449 GCF_041583255.1 Trichloromonas sp.
ACCACGATGCGCCGCTCGCGGTAGAACTCGGCGATGACGGCGCCGTCGTCGCTGAAGACCCGGCTGATGATCGGCGGCTGGTAGTCGGCCAGGGTGTCGACCTTGGGCAGGGAGCCGGAGACGTAGAAATAGGCGCCGACCAGGGCGCCGAATCCGGCCAGCCCGAGGCCGAGACCGGTGATCAGGACAGTGCGGAGAATGTTTCGTATCGACATGGAACGGGTTGCCTCAGGGTTAAGAGAAGTCTGTATAAATACCACAAACCCCCGTGGTTAGCCAATTTTTTTGCCGTTTAAGCGGCGATATGCTATAGTTTCGCACTTGACCGGAACGAATCGCAGTCCTTTAAAAACAACCTGTTGCGTCTGCCCGATGACGCCAAGGAGCACCCCATGTACCGGCGTACCAAGATCGTCGCCACCCTCGGCCCCGCCAGCGAATCGGAAGCAATGCTGCTGGCCCTGATGGAGGCCGGTGCCGACGTCTTTCGTCTCAACTTTTCCCACGGCGACCAGGCCGGCAAGACCGTGCTGATCAAGCGCCTGCGCGACCTGTCGATCCAACGCCGACAGGCGGTCGCCATCCTTGCCGACCTGCAGGGGCCGAAAATCCGCACCGGCCGAATGAAAGACGGCGAACTGCTGCTGACCGCCGGCCAGGAGGTGGTGATCACCACCCGCGAGGTCCTCGGCGCCGACGGGGTCATCCCCACCAGCTACCGCAACCTGCCGGGGGACGTCAAGCCGGGCGATTCGATTCTGCTCGACGACGGCCTGCTCGAACTGCAGGTGCTCGCCGTCAGCGACGACGAGGTGCGCTGCCGGGCGCTGGTCGGCGGCCTGCTCAAGGACCGCAAGGGGATCAACCTGCCCGGGGTTAAGGTCTCGATCCCGGCCATGACCGCCAAGGATCACGACGACCTGCGCTTCTGCATCGAGCAGGAGATCGACTACGTCGCCCTCTCCTTCGTCCAGCAGGCCTCCGACGTGCTCGAACTCAGGGAAATCCTCTATCAGCAGAAAAGCGGCATGAGGGTCATCGCCAAGATCGAGAAACCCCAGGCGGTGGACGACTTCGACGCCATTCTGGCGGCGTCGGACGGCATCATGGTGGCCCGCGGCGATCTCGGCGTGGAGATGAGCCCGGAAAAGGTGCCGCTGATCCAGAAACGGATCATCCGCAAATGCAACGCCGCCGGCAAGCCGGTGATCACCGCCACCCAGATGCTCGAGAGCATGATCCACAACCCCAGGCCGACCCGCGCCGAGACCTCGGACGTGGCCAACGCCATCCTCGACGGCACCGACGCCATCATGCTGTCGGGGGAGACCGCTTCCGGCAAATACCCGGTCGAGGCGGTCTCGCTGATGGTTCGGGTGGCCCGCGACGTGGAGCAGGATCCCGTGCTGAAAGAGAAGGCCTATCATCCGATTCCCGAGGTGCTTGGCTACCGCCGGCTGCCCGAGGCGATCGGCCAGGCCGCCTGCCGCCTGGCGGAAACCGTCGGCGCCGCCGGCATCCTCGCCTTCACCCAGACCGGCAGTACCGCGGCGCTGGTCGCCAAGTACCGTCCCGACCTGCCGATCTTCGCCATCACCCCGTCCCACTACGCGCGGCGGCGGCTGGCCCTGTACGGCGGGGTCCGCTCGATCCGGGTCGACATCGAGGGGGACACCGAGGCGCAGATCCGCTCGGTGGAGCAGGCGGTGCTCTCCGCCGGGGTGCTGCAGCGCGGCGACGTGGTGGTCATCACCATGGGCAGCCCGGTCTCCTCGCCCGGCACCACCAACCTGCTGAAGGTGCACCGACTGGGAACCGGCGATTTTTACGAGGTACATTGAACTTCGGTGATTGGTGATTGGTTTAAAAGCACAAATCACCGCCCCTCAGGGGTTTGACAAACAGTGATGACAATAGTACTCTTTATCGCACTACTGAAAGACCTGTCGGAGGGATGGCGTGAAAACGATTGCTGCGAACGAATTGAAAACCAGGGGGGTCTCTTCTATCGAGAAGGCCCTTGAAAGCGCTGCCGAGGCGATCATATCGGTGCGTGGCCAGGACCGTTACGTGGTCATGGACGTAGAAGAGTACAACCGGCTGCGGGTCTGCGAACTGGAAGCGGCGCTGTACGAAACCCGCCAGCAAATCGCCGCCGGAGAGTGTATTGAGGAGAGCGTCGATGAACATATCGCACGGATCAGGACAGCCGCGAAATGAGCTTTCGGATCATCTATTCGCACAGCTATCTGAAGCGTGCGGCAAAGTTCATCAAACGCCATCCCGAACTTCTGCCTCAGTATGAAAAGACCCTCAAGCTCCTGGAACTCAATCCGTCGCACCCTTCTTTGCGGCTGCATCGGCTGAGCGGCAACCTGCGGGACCTGCATTCAGTCTCGATCAACCTCAGCTACCGGATTACCCTGGAGTTTCTGCTCGACGACGGCAGGATCATCCTGGTGAACGTCGGCAGCCATGATGAAATATACTGAAAGACAATGCTTGGTTGGCAAAGCATAAATCACCGCCTTAAAAGGTTTTAGCCAATCACCAATCACTAATCACCGCCTCTCAGGGTTTTCCGCTTTACACAGGAGCATTGCATGCCAAACCAGAAGAAGGCCGTGGTTCTCTACAGCGGCGGGCTCGATTCGACCACCTGCATGGCCATCGCCCGCGCCGATGGGTTTGCTCCGTACGCCATGAGCTTCGCCTACGGCCAGCGCCACAGCGTCGAGCTGGCCAAGGCCCGGGAGTACGCCCCCAGGGCCGGCGCCGTCGAGCACCAGCTGGTGGAGATCGACCTGCGCCGGATCGGCGGCAGCGCCCTGACCTCGGATTTGGCGGTGCCCAAGGACGGTGTGCAGGAAGGGGAGATCCCGGTCACCTACGTGCCGGCCCGCAACACCATCTTTCTCTCCTTCGCCCTCGGCTGGGCCGAGGTGCTCGGCGCCTTCGACATCTTCATCGGGGTCAACGCCCTCGACTACTCGGGCTATCCCGACTGCCGCCCCGAGTACATCGCCGCCTTCGAGGCGATGGCCAACCTGGCCACCCGGGCCGGAGTGGAAGGGGCCGGCCGCTACCGCATCCACACCCCGCTGATCGACCTCTCCAAGGCCGATATCGTGCGCAAGGGGCTGGCGCTCGGGGTCGACTACGCCCTCACCCACTCCTGCTACGACCCGGGCCCCGCCGGGCTGGCCTGCGGACAGTGCGACTCCTGCCGGCTGCGGCTAAAGGGCTTCGCCGAGGTCGGGATCAGCGATCCGGTGGCCTATGCCGGCAAGAGCGAGGACTGAAGAGAGTAGACCGGGATTGAATCCAATCACCAATCACCAATTACAAATTACCGCTTTTACAACGCGAAGAAGAAATCCATGACCAAACAAGCTGACAATTGCGACGCCTCCCGCCACACGCCTTGCGCCTCCCCGGCGGCGACCGGTTCGATGCCCGACCTGCAGCAGTCGCGGGACGACCGCAACATCGCCATCGACAAGGTGGGGGTGAAGAACATCCGCTACCCGATCGTCGTGCTCGACAAGAGCAAGGACAAGCAGCACACGGTGGCCCGCATCAACATGTACGTGGATCTGCCCCATCACTTCAAGGGGACCCACATGAGCCGCTTCATCGAAATTCTCAACCAGCATCACGGCGAAATCAGCATCGAGCGCATCGACACCATTTTGCAGGACATGAAGGACCGGCTCGAGGCTTCGAGCGCCCACCTGGAGCTGGAGTTCCCCTATTTCATCGAAAAGCGGGCGCCGGTCTCCGGGGCCCGCAGCCTGATGGAATACCAGTGCCAGATGATCGGCAGCCTCGGTGAGCAAACCGACTTCGTGCTCGGGGTCACCGTGCCGGTCACCTCGCTGTGCCCCTGCTCCCGCGACATCAGCGAGCGCGGCGCCCACAACCAGCGCAGCGCCGTCAGCGTGCAGATCCGCTACCGGCAGCACGTCTGGCTCGAAGACCTGATCGAGTGGATCGAAAGCTGCGGCAGCGCCCCGGTCTACTCACTGCTCAAGCGCGAGGACGAGAAGGCGGTAACCGAACAGGCTTACGACAACCCGATGTTCGTCGAGGACATCGTGCGGGCGGTCACCGAGAAGCTGCGGGGGGTCGAGGAGATCGAGTGGTTCCGGGTCGAGTGCGAGAATTTCGAATCGATCCACAACCATTCGGCCTACGCCCTGGTCGAACAGAAGCGCTAGACCGGACCGCCTGTGGATAAGCCTGTGGAAAGGGTGGACAAGTCAGCGACGGGACAACGGCCGGCGGATAAATCGCCCCTTTCTCGACCGGTGCTGGGGATTTTCGCCAAGGAACCGCGGCCGGGGCAGGTCAAGACCCGGCTCTGCCCGCCGCTCTCCCCAACCGAAGCCGCCGGGCTCTACCGGGCCTGCCTGGAAGAGACCGTCACCGCGATGCGCCGGGGCTCCTTCGCCCTGGTGATCTTCTACAGCGGCCACAAGGACTACTTCAGCGCGGCCTTTGCCGGCCTGCCGCTGCTCCCGCAGGCTGAGGGCGACCTGGGCCGGCGCATGGAGCAGGCCCTGCGCCTGCTGCTCGGGCGCGGGCACCCGGCGGCCGCCCTGATCGGCTCGGACAGTCCGGATCTCCCCCTGGCCCGGATCGAAGACGCCTTCGCCTTGCTGCAGCGAACCGACTGCGTCACCGCCCCGGCCGACGACGGCGGCTACGTGCTGGTCGGCGAACGCCGCCACCACCCGGAACTCTTTTGCGACATCCCCTGGAGCACCCCGCAGGTGCTGGCGGCGACCCGCAGCCGGGCCGCCGAACTCGGCATCGGCTACCTTGAGCTGCCGCCCTGGGACGACGTCGACGACCTCGCCTCGCTCTCGCGGCTGCTGCAGCGCTCACCCGGCTCGACCACGGCGCAATTCGCCCTGGCCCACCTCGCCCACCACCTTTAATCCGCCGCCGGCTTGCCCCGCTTCAGGGAAACGGGGTATAATGCGCGTCTGAGCAGGCCCGTGAATTCAAAACCACAAGCTTTATTTAGCCGCGGTCAGGATCTGCCAACATCTGTAACGGCAAGAAACAAAGCTCTTGGCTCGTGCTTTTCAACAGACCTTGACAGATTTTCACCGCGGCTAATCAGGCCCTTGACTTTATGAATCTAAATCTTTATTTAGCCGCGGTCAGGATCTGTCAACATCTGTAACGGCAAGAAACAAAGCTCTTAGCTTGGGGTTCTACAGACCTTAGCAGATTTTCACCGCGGCCAATCAGTCCTTTGACTTTGTGAATCTAAATCTTTATTTAGCCGCGGTCAGGATCTGTCAACATCTGTAACGGCAAGAAACAAAGCCCTTAGCTTGGGGTTCTACAGACCTTAGCAGATTTTCACCGCGGCCAATCAGGCCCTTGAACTCGAAAACTCAATCGTCTTTTTACGCCCACGGAGATCCATTGACCGACCTGGAATACATAGAACAGATTTTTCTGCTGCCCGAAGGGGCGCAGCGGGAACGGCGCTTCCGGCAGGACCCGGCGCTGCGGCAGATGCTGCCGGAGCTCTACCGGCTGGACGGCATCCCCCAGCGTCCCGATTATCACCCGGAGGGGGACGTGCTGACCCACACCCTGCTGGCCATCCGCCATCTCCCCGAAAACCCCGACCGGCGCCTGGCTTGGGGCGCCCTGCTTCACGATATCGGCAAGGCCGCCACCACCCGGGTGATCGACGGCCGCATCCGCGCCTTCGGCCATGACCGGGCCGGGGTCGAACTGACCGAGGCCATCCTCAACCGGCTGGGCATCGTCGGCCAGGAACAGGACGACATTCTCTGGCTGGTCCGCCATCACATGTTCGCCCTCAGCTGGCAGGTGGCCGAGCACGACCAGCTCAGCTCAAGGCAGTGGCGCTTTGTCGAAGATTCCCGCTTTAACCTGCTGCTCGAGCTTATGAAAATCGACGCCCTGGCCTCCGGCGCCAACCCGGAAAAGCTCCGCCAGGTCGACTTCTACCACCAGGCCCTCCGGCAGCTTCCCCGCTAGGATAATCGGTACGGCGGCTGTCGATGACGGCGCTATCGAATGCCATTGACTTGCACAGGCGCTTGCATGATAATCGCCGTCGTTATCCCCCTAACCCCCGTTTAAATGGAGGCAAATCTTGGATCTGATTCTCGGCGCCGGCCCGATTGTAAAGCTGGTTCTGTTGGTTCTGGTTTATTTTTCGGTGGTCTCCTGGGCCATCATTTTCTACAAGTTCCTGGTCATCCATCGCGCCACCCGCGACTCTGATCACTTTCTCGATTTCTTCTGGACCAAGAAGCGCTTCGACGTCATCGGCAAGGGGCTCAGGGACTACCCGAACTCGCCGCTGACCGTGCTGTTTCGCGAAGGCTACCAGGAACTGCTCAAGGTTCAGGGAAAGCGCCCCGGCGAGGAGGAAAGCAGCCTGACCACCGACCTCGGCGGTGCCGAAAACGTGGCCCGCGCCCTGCGCCGCGCCACCACCCAGGAAACCCACCGGCTGGAGAAGTTTCTGACCACCCTGGCGACCACCGGCTCCACCGCCCCCTTCATCGGCCTGTTCGGCACCGTCTGGGGGATCATGGACGCCTTCCGCGGCATCGGCGAAACCGGCAGTGCCTCGCTGGCGGTTGTTGCCCCCGGCATTTCCGAGGCGCTGGTCGCCACCGCCATCGGCCTGGTTGCGGCTATTCCGGCGGTCATGGGCTATAACCACTTCGTGCACAAGGTCAACGTGCTGACCGGCGAGATGGACAACTTCAGCCAGGAATTCCTCAATATCGTCGAACGCATGATGCGGAGAAACTGATGGATGTCCAAACAAACGATATTGCTCGCATGATGCGGAGGAACTGATGCCCTTCGAATCCAACGATATTGCTCGCATGATGCGGAGGAGCTGATGGACGTCGGACCTGGCAGAGGCGGCGGCCGCAGCGCCCTTTCGCAGATCAACGTAACCCCCTTTGTCGACGTCATGCTGGTGCTGCTGATCATCTTCATGGTCACCGCGCCGATGATGGAGCAGGGAGTCGATGTCAACCTCCCCGAGGTGGAGAACGGCCAGAGCCTGTCGGCGACCAAGGAACCGCTGGTGATCACCGTGGAGAAGAACGGCAGGATTTCTATCGGCCGCACCCAGGTCGACAGCGCCGCCAAGCTGACCCCGGTGCTGATCCAGATCCTCAAGGACAAGGCCGACGATGAAAAGGACGTCTTTCTCGAGGCCGATCGCGACGTCCCCTACGGCAAAGTCGTCCCGGTGATGGCGGCCATCAAGAAGGCCGGCGTGGCCAAGCTGGGGATGGTTTCCCAGGAGCCCAAACCCTGATGGCGTTGCCATCGGAGGCATAGTCGTCTGATGAGTCGCCGCGAAAGCACCAAACCCTGACCCTCCGCCGGAAGTTATCCGGCTGTAAGTCTTTTTTATGCACCCGAAACAGCACACACGGCAGGACATCAAGGCCCGCCCCGAGCCGGGGCTGGGGCGCATGATCGCCGTTTCATTCGTCGTTCACCTGGCGATCCTCGGACTCATGACCGGGGTCCTGATTCCCCGCATGTCCAAGCCGCCGAAACCGGTCTATATCGTCGACCTGGTCAACCGGCCGGTCAAGGATCCCCAGGCCGGCCGCCCCGACGCCCGCCCCCAGCCGGACAAAAAAGACAAGAAACCGGAGTCGGCGGCGACCAAGCCGGAACCGAAACCGGATGCGGTGAAACTGCCGCCCAAACCGGAGCCCAAGCCGAAAGTCGAGCCGAAACCGACGCCCAAGGCGGAGCCGAAACCCGAACCGAAACCTGCGGCCAAGCCGACCCCCAAGGCGGAAGCCAAGCCGACGGTGTCGAAAAAGGACGAGCAAAAGGTCAGCAGCGCCATCGAGGACCTGCGCCGGCGCCAGGAAATGCAGGCGCTCAAGGACAAGCTGGCCGCCATGGGCAGCAACGACACCCGCAACGCCGCCGGCAACGCCCCGGTCGGCATGATCGACGGCAAGGGGACCGAGGCGGGGGTTTCGAGCGATGCCTGGCTGCACGAGTTTCTGAAACAGGCCTGGCGTCTCTCCAAGTATCAGGTCGGGCGCACCGACCTGGCGGCAGAGGTCCAGCTCCTCTTCGATGCCAAGGGGCAGCTCCTTTCTTACAAATTCATCGACAAATCGGGCGATTCGCATTTTGACGATTCGGTCCTGCGGGCCATCCTGCAGTTAAAGGACTATCCCGAGCCGACCCTTGCGGGGGCAAAAAAAGATGTCGTGTTCAACCTAAAGGAATTGCTTAAATGAAAACGTTCTCGTGTCTTGTGATCACCCTGACCCTCCTCGCCGCTCTACTGGCGCCACCGGCCCTGGCCCAGATCGAAATCAGCGCCCCCGGCCAGCAGACGATCCCGCTGGCCCTGACCCGCTTCCTTCCGCTCGACGGGACGTCCCGGCCGGAACTGGCGGCGGAGATCAACCAGGTGCTCGAGGCCGACCTCGACCTCTCGGGCCTCTTCTCCCTGATCAATCCCGAATCGTTTCTCGGCGACGCCAACGTGCTCGGCCTGTCGAGCGTCGAAGTCGACTTCGGCCAGTGGCGGCTGCTGCGGGCCGAATCGCTGATCAAGGGGGGCTACGCGGTGCAGGGGGATCAGCTGACCCTGGAAGCCCGCCTCTACGACGTGGTGAGCCGCCGCCTGCTGGCCGGCCGCCGCTATATCGGCAAGCTTTCCGACCTGCGGCGCATGAGCCACACCTTCGCCGACCAGATCCTCAAGAGCCTGACCGGCGAGGCCGGCCCCTTCAACACCCGCATCGCCTACATCTCCAACCGCACCGGCAACAAGGAGCTCTACCTGATGGAGGTCGATGGCCACAACCCGGTGCGCATCACCGACCACCGCTCCATCGTCCTTAACCCCGACTTTTCCCACCAGGGCAAAGACCTGATCTTCACCTCGTACAAGGCCGGCAACCCCGACCTTTACCGCAAGGAGACCTATTCGGGGCGTGAAGCCAAGCTCTCGGCGCAGCAGGGCCTTAACATTGCTGGCCGCTACCGCCCGGACGGTCGGGAAATCGCGCTGACCCTGTCAAAGGACGGCAACTCCGAACTCTACCTGATCAGCACCGGCGGCACCATCCACAAGCGCCTGACCGATGCCTGGGGCATCGACGTCGACCCGTCCTGGAACCCCAACGGCGACCAGATCGCCTTCGTTTCCGACCGCCAGGGCAATCCGCATGTCTTCATCCTCGACGTGGTCACCGGCCAGGTCCGCCGCCTGACCAAGGACGGCAAGTACAACGTGACCCCGGCCTGGAACCCGAAGGGCGACCGCATCGCCTTCAGCCGCCTCGAGGGGGGCCGCTTCGACATCTACACCATCCGCCCCGACGGCACGGATGAGCGCCGCCTGACCTTCGGGCCCGGCAACAAGGAGCACGCCCGCTGGAGCCACGACGGCCGCTTCCTGGTCTATTCGTCGGACGAGGACGGCAAGCGCGGCATCTACCTCATGCGCGACGACGGCAGCGGCAGCCGCCGCGTTTCTCCGGCCGGCGGCGACTGCAGCCACCCGGCCTGGTCGGGCGAATGGTAAATCGATTGTTTTTTAAAACAATTTCTGTATAATCAGATGTATTTTTCATACGTAGGATATTTTCTCAGGGTTTTCTTTTTTTCGTTGTCTATCATTGTCTTAAGGAGCTCTAGATCATGAAAAAGCACACCATGCGCCTGCTGCTGTCCCTTACCCTGATTGCCGCCCTGATGTCCGGCTGCGCCAAAAAACCGGCTTCCGTCGTCGTCGACCCGATGGGCGCCCCCGTTGTCTCGACCATGCCGTCTGACAGCGTTGCCGGCTACGGCGACGGCTCGATCTCTGACCAGGCCGTCGGCGACCGTTCCGGCTACGGCTCCGGCGCCATGGGTGACGGCTCGGTTTACGGCCTGAACCGCATCTACTTCGAATTCGACCAGTTCACCCTGTCTGCCGAGGCCCGCGACATCCTGGCCAGCAACGTAGCCTACATGAAGGCCAACCCCGGCCTCAGGGTCCGCATTGAAGGGCACTGCGACGAGCGCGGTTCCGACGAATACAACCTGGCCCTGGGCGAGCGCCGCGCCAGCGCCACCAAAAGCTACATGGTTTCCCTCGGCATCGAGCCCAGCCGCCTGAGCATCATCTCCTACGGCGAGGAAATGCCGCTGGATCCGGGCAACTCCGACAGCGCCTGGTCGAAGAACCGCCGGGCCGAATTCAAAGACGCCCGCTGATCATCCTCGCATCATCCAGAAGGCCGCGCCCGGGCGCGGCCTTCGTTCTTGAAAAGGAACCAGAGCCATGAAACACCGCTGGATCAAACAGTCTCTTCTGCTGCTTGCCCTGCTGACACTTTCCACCGGGTGTATGACCCAGCGCGAACTGCGCATGGAACGGGATCTCGACGAAATGAAGAAACGCCTGGCCAAGGCGGAACTGAGCCTGGCGGCCCAGGGCAAGAGCCTGGCCGGCGAGCTTGAGCAGCGACTGGACGTGATCAGCCGCTCCCAGGCCGACCTGCAGGTGACCTCCGACACCCTGAAAGTCGACATCCAGTCCTTCAACGGGCGCTTCGAAGACCAGTCCCGCGATCGCGAAGAGCTGCGCTCGGACATGGGCCTGATGCGTGACGATCTCGGGCTCAAGATGGCCTCGCTCGAAGACCGGGTGCTCAAGCTCGAAGAAAACCGTGCCACGGCGACCACGGCTCCGGCGCTACAGGCCTCCCCGGAAAACCTCTACGAAACGGCGCTGGAAAAAATCCAGAAATCCGGCGACTATTCCGGAGCTCGCAACAATCTGCAGCTGTTCCTGAAAAACAACCCCCAGCATCCGCTGGCCGTCAATGCCCTGTACTGGATCGGCGAGTCGTATTATGGCGAGAAGAGCTATGAAAACGCCATCCTGCAGTTTCAGGATGTCATCCAGAAGCACCCGACCCATCCCAAGGCGCCGGCCGCCATGCTCAAGCAGGGGCTGTCGTTTCAGGCCCTCGGCGATATCCAGAACGCCAGGATCCTGATGCAGAAAGTCCAGGAGACCTACCCGCAATCGGAAGAAGCGGGCAAGGCGAAGGCCAAGCTGGTCGAGCTCAAGGGCTGAAAACAATCGGGGCAAAACACGGAAAGGGCGGTCAATTGACCGCCCTTTCTGCGTTTCGGGGGGAAGGAACCGGTTCTACTTCAGCCGCCGGAATGCCGCCATCACATCGTTCTGGCTGAGAATGCCGAGCAACCGGTCGGGCTGCTCCCGGTCGACCACCGGGAAAAAGCTGATGCTGCGCTTCTGCTCAAGCAGCGTGAGCGCCTCGCGCAGGGGCTGGTCGGGATAGAGCGCGTAGTGGTCGGCCGAGGTCAGATCCCCGGCCACCACCAGCGACATCAGGGACGGCTCGAACAGCAGGTTGCGGATTTCGGTGTAGTCGATCATGCCGACGAAACTGCCCCGGCCATCGACCACCGGGAAACGGTCGTAGCGGCTGTGGGCAATGATTTTGAGCAGGTCGTGATAGGGTGTGTTGTTGCGGATCGTTTCGACATTCTGCCGCATGACGTGGCGCACCAGGATGTCGCCGGGATCGTTCACCTGGTGACCGGCCGGCAGCCCGAGAGAACTGCGGAAGTGGGAAACCACGCTGTGCAGCCCTTCCAGGGCGTCCTGCGGCACCCGCTTCTGCAGCAGCGACAGCAGCGGCACCTCGCCGGCCCGGACCAGCCCGTGTCGCACCGCCAGCGGCCCGACCAGTTCGAAAACGACCACCGACCCGAGCACCACCGTTTCCACCAGCTTGCCCCCCTCGGGCCAGCTGGCCGCCAGCCCCGCGGCCAGACCGATCGCCACCCCGCCCTGGGAAAAGAGGGTGTAACAGATGGTCGCGCGCTCCCGCTCGCCAAAGTTGCCGAAGCGGGCGCCGATGCGCGGGCCCAGCCACTTCGCCAGCGAACGGGCGACGACATAGGCCACGCCGAGCAGGCCGATGTGAAAAAGGGTCTCCAGGTGCAGGCGGGCCCCGGCGAGCATGAAAAAGATCACGTACAGCGGGTAATCGACCTGCTTGAGCGACTCGAAGAGCCGATGCCAGATCGGCGAGCTGTTGGCCAGCACCATGCCGAGGGCGAAACAGGCCAGCAGCGGATTGACTTCGACGGCGCCGCACAGACTGACTGTCAGGATCACCCCGCCCAGCAGCAGCAGCTTGTGCTCACTCCCCAGTTCCAGGCGCTGGGCCCAGAACGAGAGGCCGAGGCCGAGCAGGCCCCCCAGGGTCAACGGAACCACCAGCTGCACCAGCACCTCGAAGTACCCCGTTGCGGGCCGGGTCAGGAGGGTGGCGGCCAGGGTAAAGACCGTGATGGTGGCCAGGTTATTCAACCCGATCAGGGTCATCACGGCCGTCGTCACCGGCCCCTCCGACTCGTATTCGCGGATGACCATCATGGTCGCCGCCGGCGCCGTGGTCATGGCGATGGAACCGAACAGGACTCCCAGGGCCAGGGAGGTCTCCAGCACCGTCCAGCTGCCGACCTGGTAACCGAGCAGCAGCAGGTTGGTCAGGCTGGTTGCCGCCCCGACCAGGAGGAAGGTGCCGGCGGTTTCGGCGAAGGAAAAGATCAGGATGCGGCCGCCCCAGCGGCGCAGGTTTTCAGCGCGGAACTGGGCACCGATGTTGGTCAGGATCAGGGCCAGCCCGATCTCTGAAAGGACCGACAATGAATCGAGGTTTTCTTCGCGCAGCACCGGCGGCAACCCCAGCAGGTGCGCCAGCGAAGGACCCAGCAGCAGGCCGGTCAACAGGTAGCCGGTGACGCGGGGAATGTGGCACAGAGATGCCAGTCGACCGCCGGCCAGGGCGCCCAGCAGGATGATCGCCAGGGTTGTGAGAATCGACACAAAGGACATCAGGAATCACTCGAGAAGAACAGATTGAATAGCACTGCAAATTTACGCGAACCGGCAGGAGATCCCAGGCGCGGACAATGAGGGTAGTGAACAACCCCCTGAAAAGGATAGCATAATGTATACGCAGGCCAAATAAAAAAGGGCTGCTCCGGCCGGAGCAGCCCTTAAAGATTTTCTTATCTTACCTTTTATTTGCTGGTTTGCTCAGCCGCCTCGCGGGTCGATGCGACACCGCGAACGATTCCGACCAGCAGCATCAGTGCAGGAACCAGCTGCATGGCGACGATCAGGCCGCAGAAGCCGAGGAAGAGCCACACCAGGATTCCGCTGCCCTGGGCTGCCGAGCCGGCGGCAAAGGCGCTGGTTGCCAGGGTCATGAGTCCGGTAAAGAGTGCGCTGGTTCTGGCGATCGCTTTCATGGTGTCCTCCTTTTAAGGTTTTTTTGAATCCGTTGCGTTCAGGTTTCTATGTTACTTGCTGGTTTCTTCGGCGGCTTCTTCGCGCGGAGCCAT
>NZ_JBFHGD010000083.1:0-13386 GCF_041583255.1 Trichloromonas sp.
CACGCTCGATGACGCATCCGGAGAGGCTTTCGACAAGGTCGCCAAGCTGCTCGGCCTCGGTTATCCGGGCGGCGTCCAGATCGACCGGTTAGCTGCTCTCGGCAACCCGCAGGCCATCGATTTTCCCCGCCCCCTGCTGCACAAGAAGAACTTCGATTTCAGCTTCAGCGGGATCAAGACGGCAGTTCTCAACCACGTCAAGCGGCATGATGGGCCGATAGAAGGCGAAGCCCTGCAGGATCTGGCGGCCAGTTTCCAGGCCGCGGTCGTCGAGGTGCTCTGTAAAAAAACCCTGCGGGCCGCCGCCGAAGAAGGGTTGGATCGAATTGTCGTTGCCGGCGGAGTGGCCTGCAACAGCGGGCTGCGCAGGGAGATGAAAGCCTTCTGCCAGAAACGGGGGAAGGACGTCTTTTTCCCTTCGCCGCTCCTTTGCGCCGACAACGCGGCGATGCTGGCAGTGGCCGGGGAACATTACCTTGCCGCCGGTCGTTGTGACCCCCTTGATCTCAACGCTCTGGCGAGCTGGCCCCTTGACCGGGTCGGTATTGTTCCCTAGCAGGCGACAGTATGTGGCGACGTTTCGGCCTTATCCGGCAAATTAAGCTCAATCTGCTGAAGTTCATCCGGCTTCGGGGGACTCCTGATGAAATTGCCAAGGGGATGGCCCTGGGTATTTTTATCGGCATGTCCCCGACCTTCGGCTTTCAGATGGCCATCGCCGTATTTTTTGCTTTTCTGCTCAAGGAAAACAAGCTGGCCGCCGTGCTCGGTGTGTGGATCACCAATCCGGTGACCGCACCCTTTATTTATGCACTCGAATACGAATCGGGGCGACTGCTCCTCGGCATGTCTCGCGTCAGCCTGCCGGCGGAACTGACCTTCGATTCACTGAAGGTCATGGGCTGGGAAGTCATGGCGCCGCTTGGGCTGGGCAGCCTGATCTACGGGCTGGCTTGCGCCGCCCTGGCGTTTGCCCTCACTCTAAGGGCGGTCCCTTTGGTCAAGGCCTGGAACGTTCCCCGCTGGCCCCGGCCGAGAAAAAAAAACTGACGCCTTTATCCGCCCGAAACCGCACCTAATTAACCGGTTTTTCCCATCCGGTTGTCAGAGTATTCTATGGATCATCGCCCTAAAAAACGTTTTGGCCAGAATTTTCTCCACGACCGGTCTGTGGTTGATCGTATCATGGCGGCTGCCGACCTGCAGAAAACCGACCAGGTCCTGGAAATAGGCCCCGGCCTCGGCGCGCTGACCGATCGCATGCTGCCACTGGTGGATCGCCTCCACGTGATGGAGCTGGACCGCGACCTGATCGACGGCCTGAACGCGCGCCAGGCCTCCAACCTGTGCGTGCATTCCGGCGATGCCCTGCGTATGGACTGGGACGAGGTGCTTGGCGCCGGGCCGGTGAAGCTGGTCGCCAACCTCCCTTACAACATCTCCAGCCAGGTCCTGTTCAAGCTCCTCGATCATCGCCAGCTCTTCGCCAGGGCCGTCCTGATGTTCCAGAAGGAAGTCGGCGACCGCATCTGTGCCCCTCCCGGCAATCGGGATTACGGCATTCTTTCGGTCTTCTGCCAGCTCTGGTTCGATGTGCGCCGGGTTGTCACCGTACCGCCCGGAGCTTTCAACCCTCCACCCAAGGTGACCTCGGCGGTGCTTGCCTTCGAGCCCCTGGCGCAGCCGCGCGTGCCGGTGACCGACGAAGCCTTTTTTCGCCGGGTGGTCAAGGGCGCTTTCGCCCAGCGCCGCAAAACCCTGCGCAATACTCTCACCTCGGCCGGATTCGGCTTTGACGGGCTGGAACAGGCGATGGCCGACATCGGCATCGATTCGGGCCGCCGCGGCGAGACTCTCAGCCTCGACGAATTCGCCCGGCTGGCCGCTGCGCTGGGCAAACATCTTTCCCATTAACCCAGGAGCCTTTTGTGTCCACGGATATCATCGCTAAAGTCAACGGGAGCCCGATCAGCCGGGCTGATTTCAACAATGCGGTCCAGGGGTATGCCATGGAACTGCACCGCAAGACCATGGAGCACCTCTCCGCCGACGAACTTTCCGCCATCGAAGAGCTGGCTATTGAAAAGCTGGTGGCTCGCGAGCTGATCTACCAGGAGGCCTTGAGTCGCGGGGTGCTGACCACAGCTGAAGCGGTGGCGGCCGAGATCGAGCGGCTCATGAAGAACTTCAACAGCCCCGAAGAGTTCTTCGCGACCCTGGAAAAGGCCGGCATTGACCAGGCGGCCTACCAGCGCATGATCCGCCAGGATCTCACCGTCAATCTCCTCACCGAACAGCAGGTAGCTGGTCTCCCCGAGCCCGACTTCGAACAGGTTGAGTCGGTTTACCAGGCGCACGCCGAGCAGATGAAGCAGCCGCCTCGGGTCCGGGCCTGCCATATCCTGCTGAAAGTCCGTGACGGGGAGCGGGAGGCGACCCGTCAGCGCATGGTTGAATTGCGGCAGCGCTGCCTGCAGGAGGACTTCGCCGAACTGGCGCGGGATGCCTCCGATTGTCCCAGCGCGGCCCGTGGAGGTGACCTGGGCTATTTCAAGCAGGGAGATATGGTACAATCATTCTCTGAGGCGGCCTTTTCCCAGCCGGTCGGGGAGGTCGGAGACATCGTCGAATCGCCCTTCGGCTTTCACCTGATCAAGGTACTCGGACGCGAGGAGGGAAAGGCCCTGTCCCTGGAAGAAGCGGCCCCGAAGATCCGCCAGTTTCTCAAGGGCGAGGCGGCGTCCAGGCATCTGCAGGCCTGGGTTGACGAACTGAAATCCAGTGCCTCCATCGAGATGGTATAGCGTCGCGGTTCCGCTGGGTCCAGTGTCTCTGGCCTGAGCCGGTGCTGCATATCCGTGAACTGTGAGGGGACTCGCCCTCTATTGCCCACAGGATGCCCTGATGATGCTCATCGAACCGCACGCCAGCAGCCTTTCCCGTAACGATCTGGAGCATCAATTCGCGGCGGCCCGGAAGATTCTCGAGCAGGGGGAGGTGGCTGAGAAGAACCGGCGGGCGCTGTCCCTGGCCGCAATTCTGCAAGAACACACCCATCCGTCGTATCTGCAACCGCTGTCACCGAAAAAACTGGCCGCCTGGGTATGGACCCTGCTCGATTTCATCGAGACCCGGGGCAGCGGGGTCGGTGTGACGCTCCTCCCCTTCATGGCCCGGCATGCCCTGCTGGTCACCAATGTTCCCGATGTGCCCTACCTGGTCGATTCCCTGCGCGCCTGCCTGTCCAGCCAGCAGCGCCGCTATTACATGGTCTGTCACCCGATGTTCAAGGTTGTGCGGCAGAAGGGGGCGGTGGCCGACCTCGGCCCGATCGAGGCCGGGGCGCCGACGGAATCACTGATCATCATGGAGGTGGATGCCGACGCCGAATCGGCGGCGGGACTGATCGAGTCGGTCCGCCAGGCTTTTACCGCCGCCCTGCGGATCGAACGCGATCGTGCGGCGCTCCAGGAGCGGCTCGAGTCGGTGCAGTCGTTGGCCGAGCAGGGGGGCTACGCCGATTTCTGGCACTGGCTCAAGGATGGCAATTTTCTTCCCTTCGCCTGCCGTCGCCACAGGGTTCAGGTCGGTTCCGGCGGCGCAGTGAAGATCAGCGAGGCGCAGGACGAGGCGTGCGGAATCTCGATCGCCGAGCAACCGCAGGAGCAGCTGCGTCAGCGCCTGTTGCGAGAGCGGGATGTGGTTGTGGAGCTGACGACAATGGTCAGCCCGGTGCTGCGGGCCGAACCGCTGGTCTGTGTCGGCTTTCGCAGGATGATCGCCGAAGGGGAGTGGGAAGAGCACGAATTTTTCGGCCTGTTTACCGAGAAAATGTTCGACGAACCGGCCATCCATGTGCCTGCCCTGCGCTATCGTATCGAGGCGGCTCTCGATTCTCTCGGTATCCCCAGAGACAGTCACGATTACCGCAAAACCGTCGAAATATTCAACACCTTTCCCAAGGTCGAACTCTTTTTCCTCAAGCCTGCCGAACTCCTGGATGCGGTTCGCTCTCTGGCCAGGATCTACCGCGACGCCGCGGTCCGGGTGGTGGTCACCTCCAGCCTGGCGGTTCGCGGTGTGACCCTGCTGCTGGTCATGCCCCGCAGCTTTTATTCGCCGGGCGTCATGCCCCGCATCGAAGCCTACCTGTGCCGTTATTTCGGCGCGCCCCGCGCCGAATCGAAAATCATCCACATCTCTTCCGACTATTCGAGTCACCACGTCAGCCTGACCCCCGCTTCCGACCAGGTGCGGGTCGACCTTGGCCGTCTCGAACGGAGCCTGACCCGGACCGCCAGGCCCTGGGACATTCGCCTGCAGGACCTGCTTGACCAGGCTTTCGGCGAAAAAGAGGGGCTTGCCCTGTGGCGCCGCTACGGAGCCGGGTTTTCCCGCAACTACCGAACCCTGGTCCATCCCCGCTTCGCCCTGCGCGATGTCCGGCAGATCGAAAAGGTGCTGGCCGACGGCAGCGAAATTTTTGATCTCTGGGGGCCCTTCAGCGGGCATGAGCAATACTACCGGCTGCAGTTCTACAGCCCGCGCCGCAGCTATCTCAACGAATTGATGCCGCTTCTCGAAAACCTCAACCTGACGGTGATCGAAGAGGTCGATTTCGGCCTGCAGCTGACCGGCGCTGCGGTCTACATCAAGAGCTTCGGGATCCGCTGCTGCGCCGGCGGCCGCGATCTTTCCGCGCAGCGGGACAACCTCCTTTCTGCCCTCGACGCCCTGCGGCGGGGGGCATCGGAGAACGACTACCTCAACCGCCTGCTGATCCCGACCGGCCTCTCGTGGCGACAGGTCGATATCTTTCGCGGCTATCGCAACTACTACTTTCAGCTCGGTTCGCCCTACACCAAGAAGCGGGTCGCCTTTGCCCTGATCAACAACCCGCAGGTGACGCTGCTGCTGTACCGATATTTCGAGGGCCGCTTCAGCGATCGCCCTGAATGGCGCGACCCGCTGGCGCGCGAAGAGCAGGTGCTGTCGCCGCTGCGCATGGAGATCGTCGCGGCGCTGAAGGACGTCGCTGACGTCAACGAGGACAACATCCTGCGCACCCTGTTCAACCTCATCGATTCGACGGTGCGCACCAACTTCTTCATTCGCTGCGATCGCCCCGATTATTTCTTTTCGTTCAAAATCAGCGCCATCGGCATCATCGACATGCCGGCGCCCCGGCCGCTGTACGAGATCTACGTCCATTCGGCGACCATGGAGGGGATTCACCTGCGCGGCGGCAAGGTCGCCCGGGGCGGCTTGCGCTGGTCCGACCGGCCCGATGATTTTCGTACCGAGGTGCTCGGCCTGATGAAGACCCAGATGACCAAGAACGCCCTGATCGTTCCGGTCGGTTCCAAGGGCGGATTCGTGGTCAAAACCCCGTATTCCGGCCGGGAAGAAGGCATGGCGCTGTCGAAGGCGGCTTACCAGACCCTGATCAGCGGCCTGCTCGACCTGACCGACAACCGGGTTGGCGATCAGGTGGTTCGCCCCCAGGGGGTGATTGCCTATGACGAGGAAGATCCGTACCTGGTGGTGGCGGCCGACAAGGGGACGGCACATCTTCCCGATACGGCCAACGCGGTAAGCCAGTCCTACGGGTTCTGGCTCGATGACGCCTTCGCCAGCGGCGGCTCCCAGGGGTATGACCACAAAAAGCTGGGGATTACCGCCCGCGGTGCCTGGGAGTGTGTCAAGCGCCATTTTCGCGAACTCGGCAGCGACATCCAGACCCAGCCGTTTACCGTGGTCGGTATCGGCGACATGAGCGGTGACGTCTTCGGCAACGGCATGCTGCTGTCGGACCAAACCCGCCTGCTGGCGGCCTTCGATCACCGGCATATTTTTCTCGATCCCAGTCCCGATCCGGAAAAATCGTTTGCCGAACGCCAGCGGCTTTATGACCTGCCCCGTTCAAGCTGGGACGATTATGACCGCAGCCTCGTTTCCGAAGGGGGCGGGGTCTATGCCCGCTCCGCCAAAGAGATTCCGCTGTCGCCCCAGGTGCGCAGCTGGCTCGGCGTACGCCATGAGTCGATCGATCCGCCGGGGCTGATCCGGCTGCTGCTGACCGCCGAAGTTGACCTGCTCTGGAACGGCGGTATCGGGACCTATTTCAAGGCCAGCACCGAGAAGAACGAGGAGGCCGGCGACCGGGCCAACGACGGGGTGCGGGTCGATGCCCGCCAGTTGCGGGCGAAGGTGGCAGGCGAGGGGGGCAACCTCGGCTTCACCCAGCGCGGCCGCATCGAATACGCCCTGGCCGGCGGGCGCATCAATACCGACGCGGTGGACAACTCGGCCGGGGTCGATTGCAGCGACCACGAAGTCAACCTGAAAATCTTCATGCAATACCTGCGGCAGCAGGGTCAGGTAGCGTCCCAAGAGGAGCGTAACCGCCAGCTCGAAGCGGTTACCGACGAGGTCTGCCAGGCCGTTCTGGCCAACAACTACGGCCAGAGTCTCTGCCTCTCTCTTGATCAGGCGCGCTGCCTGCGGGCGGTCGAATCATTTATTGACCTGTCCGACCGGCTCAGCCGGGCCGGGCTCATGGACCGCCGCGGCGAGTTTCTCCCTTCGGCCAAAGAAGTGCTGGCCCGCGAGGTGCGGAGTTACGTCCGCCCTGAGCTGGCGATCCTCATGGCTTACAGCAAGATGCAGATTTTCCAGGCCCTGCTGGCCAGCCAACTGCCGGAACAGGCCGGGGTCAGGGATTACCTGGACGGGTACTTCCCCGAGGCGATCAGCACCCGTTACCGCGATTTCCTTTGCGGGCATCCCCTGGCCCGGGAAATTACCGCCACCGTCATCACCAACACGGTGATCGACCGCGCCGGCAGCGCTTTTTTCAACGGATTGGTGCAGAAGCACGGGCTGGCACTGGTCGATGCGATTACCGTCTGGCTGGCCTTCGACCGGGTGGTCGACGGGGAAAAGCTGCGTCGGCAGATTCATGCCCAGGATAACCGGATGCCGACGGAGCGGCAGCGTGAGTTGCTGCTGAGCATTGAAGACGCCCTTGCCGCCCTGTGCGACTGGGCCATCGGCGACGGTATGAAGGTTTTGCCGGAGCCCAAACTGGTGTCTGAGCTGCGGGAAAAGCTGCAGGCTTTCGAGAAGGTTCTGGGCAGTATCCTGCCGGCCGAACAGTGGAGCCTCTGCAAGGCCTGCGCGAGGGACTGCGAAGAGGGCGGCATCGCGGCCGAATCGGCTCGGCGCCTTTCCATTTTGCCCCACCTGGGGGACTTTTTGCCGATCATCGTGCTGGCCGAAGAGACCGGCAGCGACCTCTATGCCGCGGCCAGGGCTTTTATCGATGTTCGTCAGCTGCTCGGGCTCGACGAAGTCCTCACACTCGCCCGGAATGTTCCGTTGCGCGACGGCTGGGACCGTCAGGCCCTGCTCGCCTTGACCGCGTCCCTGGCCGATTGCGGTTTCCGGCTGACCCGGATTGTTCTTGAACAGTATTCCGGCAACCCGGACGCCTGCCTCTCCGGCCGTCGGCGCGAGCTGAACAACTACCGGCGCCTGCGCGACAGTCTGCGCGCCACCACGCCGGTGAACTTTCACCCGCTGATGATTCTGTCCGCCTCCCTGGAGAATCTGGTGCCCTAAGATCTCACCGCGGTATTTCTGTCTGGACAACCGGGTTGCTGCCTGCTGGCGGCAGCCCGGTCTTTTTGCCGACCCTTGAACCGATGATTGAATTTCAGGAGATAGATCATGGAAAAACGTCAACTCGGACCCTGTGTCACCTTTTTCCCTCAGCCGACCACCCTGGTTTCCTCGGTGGGGAACGACGGGCAGGTGAATATCATGACCGCTTCCTGGGTCGGGATCGTCAGCAAGACGCCGCCGACCATGGCGGTGTCTCTCAATGTCAATCGCGCCACCTACGAACAGATTCGGCAGACCGGCTGTTTCGTGGTCAACCTGGTGCCGGCGTCCCTGGCGGTTGAAGCCGATTTTTGCGGCCTGAAGTCGGGGCGCGACGAAGACAAGCTGATAGCGGCCGGGCTGACCCCGGTGCCGGCCAGCAAGGTCGCGGCACCGCTTCTGGATGAATCGCCGCTCAACGTCGAATGTGTTCTGCGTGACGAGGTTGAGCTGGGCGAGTACCGGCTGCTGCTCGGGGAAATCGTCGAAATCCACGCGGCCGAGCAGGCATTTACCGAATCGGGCTCGATGGACGCCCGGGTCTTCGATCCGCTGGTGTATCTCGGCGGGATCCGCGAATACTGGAACCTGGGGCAGAAGCAGGCCGATGCCTACAAGGACGGTAAACAGTTGTTTGAAAAGAAGCCGTAAAGGTTTTCTAGTCTTTTCATGTGTATACGAGTTAGTGCTGGACAGTGGCGCGGGGCCTGTGATATAAAGGCCCACTTTTTAGAACGACTTAACCAGCGGCCGCCCGGAACCTGAGCCGGAGCAACAAGCCTGCTGGAATCATTACAAAACCGATACCGCCTGGATCCACGGACCGGGACGGAAGGTGACAGCTGGATGGGGGGCAGATGCCCTTCCTGTGCCCGCGTACATGCCTTTCGGACGGCTTCCGAAAGGCATTTTTTATTTTCCTCCGGGCGGTGTCAGAAGCAGGGTGTGACGGCATGAGCGATAACAAGACGATACTCGATATCCAGCGCATGAAGGCTCAAGGCGACAAGATCACCGTGTTGACCGCCTATGACTATCCCTTCGCCCGGCTGATGGACCTGGCCGGCATCGACATGATCCTGGTCGGCGATTCGGTCGGTTCGGTGGTTGCCGGCTACGACAACACCCTGCCGGTGACCATGGACGAGATGATCTACCATACCCGCGCCGTGGTGCGCGGCAGTGCCTCGGCCCTGATCATCGCCGACATGCCGTTTCTGTCGTACCAGGTCGACCTGGTCGAAGCCCGCCGCAATGCCGGCAGGTTGGTTAAAGAAGGCGGCGCCCAGGCGGTCAAGCTCGAAGGGGGCGAAAATGTCGCCGCGACCATCCGCGCCATCGTCGATATGGATATCCCCGTGGTCGGCCACATCGGCCTGACTCCTCAGTCGATCCACCGCATGGGCGGCTACCGGGTGCAGGGCAAGGAAGACGAGCAGGCCCGGCAGCTGCTGGCCGACGCTCGGGCGGTGCAGCAGGCCGGAGCCTTCGCCCTGGTGCTCGAAGGGATTCCGGCACCGCTGGCGCAGCGCATCACGGCCGAACTGCACATCCCGACCATCGGTATCGGCGCCGGGGTCCATTGCGACGGCCAGGTCCTGGTCATCCATGACATCCTCGGCCTGTGCGAAAAGTATTCCCCCAAGTTCGTCAAGCGCTATGCCGATGTGTCCGAAACGATCAGCCGCGGGATCGCCGACTACATCCGGGAAGTCAAGGACGGGGTCTTTCCCGGCGAGGAACATTCATTCAAGTAACAGGAGGAAGAAGGCAGGAGGGAGTAGGGAAAAGGGAGTGCAAAACCCCTTTAGCCCAAACCCTTTAGCCTCGCATCTTTCATGCAGATTATCACTGACCTTAATCAGATGCAGCAGCGCTGCCTGGCGGCCCGCGAGCAGGGGCGGCGGATCGCCTTCGTGCCGACCATGGGCTATCTGCATGCCGGCCATCGTTCGCTGCTCGAAGAAGGGCGCAAGCGCGGCGACCTGCTGGTGCTGTCGATTTTCGTCAACCCGACCCAGTTCGGCCAGGGGGAGGATTTCGAATCCTACCCCCGTGACCTGAGCAGCGACGCCGCCCTGGCCGAGGCCGCCGGCGTCGACCTGATTTTCGCCCCCGAAGCCCAACAGATGTATCCCCGCGGCTATGCCACCTACGTCGATGTCGAGGGGCTCACCGACACTCTCTGCGGGCGCAGCCGGCCGGGACATTTCCGCGGCGTCACCACGGTGGTCTGCAAGCTGTTCACCATCGTCCAGCCGCACCTGGCCCTCTTCGGCTGCAAGGATTTCCAGCAGCTGGCGGTGATTCGTCGCATGACCGCCGATCTCAACCTGCCGGTCGAAATTGTCGGCATGCCGATCGTCCGCGAAGCCGACGGCCTGGCGATGAGCTCGCGCAACGTCTATCTCTCGCCGGAAGAGCGCACCCGGGCCCTGGCCCTGGTCGATGCTCTGCGGCTGGCCGCAAGGCTGGCCCATGGCGGCGAACGTTCAGCGGCAGCCATTATCGAGGCGGTTTCCGCGCGCATCCTCAGCGAGCCGGATGCCCTTATCGACTATATCCAGATCTGCCAGAAGGACAGCCTCGAAGACCAGTCGGTCGTCGGTCGCGATTCGGTGCTGCTGCTGGCGGTCAAAATCGGTAAAACTCGTTTGATTGACAATAATTATCTCTTTGAGGAGGTATGAACTGATGACGACGCGCAAAATGCTCAAGTCGAAGATTCACCGTGCCACGGTCACCGGCGCCGACCTGCATTACGAGGGGAGCATCACCATCGACCCGCTGCTGATGAAGCAAGCCGACATTCTCGAAAATGAGTTCGTCGATATCTGGAACGTCAACTACGGCACCCGTTTTTCGACCTACGCCATCGCCGGACAGCCCGGCAGCGGCACCATCTGCATCAACGGTGCGGCGGCCCGCCTGGTTTCCAAGGGAGACCTGGTGATCATCGCCAGCTGGCAGGACATGAACGAGGTCGAGGCGCGAGCGCACAAGCCGAAGCTGGTTTTCGTCGACGAGCAGAACTGTCAGGTCGATCTTGAGAGAAAACATGAAAATCCCGGCCAGGGTGACCTGAAAAAGGCCATCTGACCTCGTGGCTACTCTCTTTCTTTCTCGTTACCTGGTCCCCGTCAGCTCGGCACCCATTGAAGACGGCGCCCTGCTGGTCAGCGAGGGGAGAATCGTCGGGGTGGGGAGCCGCAGAGAACTGACCGCAGCCTCTTCGGGGGCGGCGGTCGTTGACTTTGGCGATGCCATCCTGCTGCCCCCCCTGGTGAACGCCCATACCCACCTGGAGCTGACCCATTTTCCCCGCTGGGCGCAAAAAGCCGGCCAGGGAGACGGGCCTACCGGTTTCGTCGACTGGATTCTGCACGTCATCCGGGTAAAACGGGCGGTTGCGCTCGAGCTCTTTGAACCGTCGCTGGCCGCCGGAATCGAAGCGTCATTCGCCGCCGGCACCGGGGCGGTCGGCGATATCCTCTCGTACTTCCCGGCCCGGCAGGCCTATGTCAACACGGCGCTCCGGGGGCACCTCTATCTCGAGACCCTGGGACGGGAACCGTCCATCGGCCGCAAGGTCCTTGCCCGTATCGGCGGTCTGCTCGATGAAAAGCGGGCCGGCCAGCTCAAGCTCGGTATCGCGCCCCATTCGCCGTATTCCGTCTCTGGCGAGTATCTCGAACATATTTTCGATTTCGCCCGCCGCCGCAAGGTGCCGACCACCCTGCACCTGGCCGAATCCCCGGAAGAAACCTCTTTCGTGCACGATTCCAGCGGGCCGCTGAAGGAGCAGCTCTATCCCTTTGTCGGCTGGGAGAGTATGGTTCCGCCGCCGACCCGGCGCAGTCCGGTGGCCTTTGTTGAGGCCTGCGGCGGACTGGTCCCTTCGTGCCTGCTGGCGCACGGGGTGCAGGTTGATGCCAGCGATGCCGGCAGGCTCGCCAGGGCCGGTTCGACCCTGGTCTGCTGCCCCCGCTCCAATGCCCGTCTCGGTGTCGGCAAGGCTCCCGTCGAGCTGTATCGCCAGGCCGGGGTGCCGCTGGCTTTGGGCACAGACAGCCTGGCCAGCAGCGATTCCCTGTCGGTCTGGGACGAAATGGCTTTTGCCCACAGCTGGTTCGAAGGGCGCCTGGCGCCATCCGAGCTGCTGGCCATGGCCACCATCAATGGCGCCAGGGCGCTCGGCGTCGCGGCCGACCTCGGCGAACTCAAGGCCGGCCTCGGCTGCAATTTCCAGGTGCTGACACCTGCTGTTCTCCCAGCGTTCAATGATCTAGAACGCTTCCTTTGTTCACCCGGGCGCAGCGCCGAGGTGTCTGCCCTGTTCCTCGATTCATGGGATGTGTTGCAAAAAGGCTGAGCAGTCAGTATAATCCCTTCTCCGTTCAACCCGATGCCAGACCGGAGTTTACAATGATCGAAGAAGTCGGCACCATCGTTGAGCTGAAAAGCAAGTCGGTAGCAGCGGTCCTCTGTAAGAAAAGCAGCATGTGTGAACACTGCGCCTCTGCCGGGCTCTGCCACATGGGTGACGACAACCGTTCGATGCAGGTTGAGGCACTTAACCAGCTCGGCGCCGAAGTCGGTGACCGCGTCCGCCTGGTGACTTCGACCCGCAGTTTTCTGCAGTCGTCCTTCATCCTTTACATCGTGCCCCTGGTCGCGCTGGTCATCGGTGCGGCGGCCGGTGAACTGATCGGCTGGTATGTGACAGTCGGGATTGACCCCAACCTGCTGGCCGCCCTGATCGGCTCGGCCTTTTTCGCCGGCTCCTTCCTGATCATCCGGGTCGGCAGCCGTGCCATTCCGCGCGAGACCTACATGCCGCGCATTGTTGAAATTATCAGAGAAGAGTAAAGCCTGATGGGCATCAAGATTATCGCCAGCAATAAAAAAGCCTATCACGAGTACTTCATCGACGAAGTGTATGAAGCAGGGCTCGTGCTGACCGGCACCGAAGTCAAGTCGCTGCGGCTCGGCAAGGTCAATCTCAAAGAAGCCTTCTGCCGTATCAAGGACGACGAGGTGTTCATCAACAACATGAACATCAGCCCCTACGAGCAGGGCAACCGGGAAAACCACGACCCCACCCGGGTGCGCAAGCTGCTGCTGCACCGCGAAGAGATCGCCAAGATGACCAGGAAGGTCGAGGAACGCGGCCTGTCGCTGGTGCCGACCAAAATCTACTTCAAAGACAGCCGGGTCAAGATCGAGATCGGCGTCGGTCGCGGCAAGAAGCTGCACGACAAGCGCGAGACCCTCAAGTCGAAACAGGCCGATCGCGAAACGGCCCGGGCCATCCGCGACCATTCCCGCTAGGGATAAATAATTGGAATTTTCGGCTTTTTTGTGGGATAATGTTTTCACCTTCTGAAGAAGGTGAATTGATCAACCATCACGAATAACCAATCACAGCATTCATGGGGGTGCCAAGGTTTCGACGGGGATTGGAAACGAAGGTGGCATGCCGGGGACGCCAGTGGGCCTCGATAAAAAACTGGCATCAATACAAACGCCGACACTGACGTTTCGTACGCACTGGCAGCTTAATTGCTGCCACGTCTCTTCTCTCATCGCCCGCGTGGGTTTAGAGACGTCAATTTAGCTGGCTAGCTTTTGTGAAGGTCTGTGGCGCAAAAGCGAAATCAAAGCAGAATCGCCGTTCACGTATCCTGTCTGCGGGAGCCTTGACCGGTTAAATTCAATACA
>NZ_JBFHGD010000084.1:0-13316 GCF_041583255.1 Trichloromonas sp.
GGTGGAGTCAAGCCGCGAAAATCGGGCCCAGCCGAGAAACGGTCCAAGCGGCTTGGTCCCGGCTTCCGGGGAGATGCACTCAGTTCGCGAATGGCGGGGACGGTCGTGGTGAAATTATGCCCTATCAGTATGAATTATAAGATAATAATTGACCTTTATTTGTTGTGGTTGTATAGTTCGTCCGTTCCTTGTTTGTGACGTCTGCGGAAATTGATCCGGGATAAAAGGAATTAAAAGAATTGTCACGCAGCACTTAAGCGACCCGCGGGTCGCTTTTTTGTTGTTTATATTTTTTCGCGGGGCGCTAGTCGCGCATGAGAACCGCCTTGAGAAAGCTGGCGTCGACGGCCCTGGCGACCTTTTCGAGGGTCGCTTCGTCGGCCGGGCTGTCGATGGAGAGAGTCACCATCGCCTCGCCGGCCTTGGCCTTGCGTCCGAGGCTCATATTGCCGATGTTAACGTTAGCTTCGCCCAGAATGGTGCCGATCTTGCCGATCAGGCCCGGCTTGTCCTCGTAGCTGATCACCAGCATGTGCTTCTCGGGGGAGAAGTCGGTCTGAAAATCTCGCATCTTGACGATCTTGGGGATCCCCTCGAACAGGGTGCCGGCGATGGTTCGCTTGCCCTCGGGCGCCTCGATGGTGAGGGTCACCATGTTGGAGAACGACTCGGATTCGGTGGTGCGCACCTCTTCGATGACGATCCCCATGTTCTGCGCCACCAGGCTGGCGTTGACCATGTTGACCTCCTGCTCGGTCTGCCGGTTGAGCAGGGCGGCCAGGCCGCAGACTGTCAGCGGCGCGCAGTCGTAGCGGGCGATCTTGCCGTTGTACGAAAAGGTGACCTTGTTCGGATTGGGCGGCGCCAGCTGGGAAATAAACTCGCCGATCTTGCTGACCAGAACCATGAACGGTTTCATGTGCTCCATCAGGTCGGGATCGAAACGGGGGATATTGACCGCGTTCTCGATAGGGCGGCCGTCGAGATAGTTGATGATCTCGTGGCTGACGTCGACGGCGACGTTTTTCTGCGCCTCGAAGGTGTTGGCCCCGAGGTGGGGAGTGACCACCATGCGGGGATGGGCGATGAGCTTCTTGAGCACCTCGGTGGAGGGCGGCTCTTCGCTCCAGACGTCAAAGGCGGCGCCGGTGACCTTGCCGCTCTCCAGCGCTTCGAGCATGGCGGCCTCGCTGATGATGCCGCCGCGGGCGCAGTTGACGATGATCACGCCGTCCTTCATGCCGGCAAAGTGCTCACCGTGGATCATGTCGGTGGTTTCTTCGTTGAGCGGGGTGTGCACGGTGATGATGTCGGCATAGCGGATGATGTCCTCGAGGGGCACCAGCTTGACGCCGTGGTCTTCGGCGCGTTTTTCCGATATATAGGGGTCGCAGGCCAGCACGTTGGCTTCGAAGGCGCGGCAGCGCAAGGCCACCCGGCCGCCGACCTTGCCCAGGCCGATGACGCCGACGGTCTTTCCCTTCAGCTCATAGCCGGTAAAGGGGGCGCGTTTCCACTCGCCGCTCTTAAGCGAGGCGTTGGCGACGGTCACGTTGCGGCAGAGGGAAAGGAGGATCGCCATGGTGTGCTCGGCCGCCGAGTTGACGTTGCCGAAGGGGGCGTTGACGACGATGATCCCCTTCTTGCTGGCGCAGGGGACATCGACGTTATCGATGCCGACCCCGGCGCGGGCGACGATCTTGAGGTTTCCGGAATGCTCGAGCAGGGCCGCATCGACGCGGGTGCCGCTGCGGGTGATCAAGGCGTCGTAGCCGCCGATAATGCTGTAAAGTTCCTGGAGTGGCAGGTTGAGCCGGACGTCGAGGCTGATGCGCGGGTCGTCAAGGAGAGGCTGCAGGCCTTCCTGGGAAATTTCATCGGTAATGAGAACCTTCATGGGTGCTCCTTCGCTGACGGAATGCGTGGGCGCCAAAGCGTCGCACAGGATCGAAATAAACTCGCACTTTAGAACTTTTATCCCCCACTGTCAACGCCGTATACCCTCTTGAAAAGGGCTTAATCCAAAGGAAAGAGCCGGCTTATTCTTCCCGCTTTCCCTTGATCCACCACTCTTCGTCCTCGTCGAACCACCAGCGGGTCGAGTCGGTGCTCCAGACGGTTTCCGCCAGGCGACGGGCCAGGTCGGTCTTCAACCGACGCACGGCAAACGGGTACCATTCGTCGGCGTAGCGGTTGCCCAGATCCTTGTATTCTTTGAGCGCCAGGATCATTTCGAGCTGGTCGGCATCGTGGGCCAGCAGGGCCTCGCGGCTGTCGCCGGCGGCGAACTCGGACATGTTGCGCTGGTATTCCTCGCCGAAGGGGAGAGTTTTGGCCAGATCATCGACGGCCTGCTTTTCAGCAACCTTGACGTATTTCTTGTTGACGTAGTTGAGATCGCCGGTGCGCGCCTCGGGGATGTCGTGAAAGAGGCAGAGCTGCAGCACCCGGCCGACATCGACCTGGCCGTCCATCATGGCCAGGGTATAGCCGATCACCGTCGTCCGAAACGAGTGTTCGGCGACCGACTCGGCGCCGCTGCCGAGAAACTGGAAGCCGGTGCGGGGGGTACGCTTGAGCATGCCGACTTCAAAAAAGAAATTCGCCAGATTTTTCATCAGAGGTCCCTTCCGTGCTGAATTGCTCCCATCATACCGGCAAGGGGCAGCTCCGGCAAATCCTTTGTGGCGACCACTTCAGCTCAGCCGAGGCGCACCAGGCAGACCCCGGCCAGAATCAGCAGGGCGGCCAGAAAACGGATACGGCCGCAGGTTTCGCCGAGAAACAGCACCCCGATCAGCACCCCGATCAGCAGGCTGACCTGGCGCACCGGCACGGCGTAGCTCAGCGGGGCCAGTTTGAGAGCATAACGGAAGGAAATGAACGACCCCATCATGATCGGCCCGGAAACAAGCACCAGGCGCAGGCTGTGCTGCCATTCCGTGGCGATGCGGCCGCGCTGGGACGGGCGCAGCAGGTTGCAGGACATGATGGCGAACATGAACATGACCAGCAGGTACGTGAAGTAGAGGGGATGGTAATCCATGACCCCGGTCTTGTCGATGACCGAACCGACCGAATAGATGAAGCCGGCGGCCAGGGCCGCCTGCACCGAAGTTTCGCCCAGGCTGCGAAAGGGGCGCAGCACTTCGGAAAAAGAGAGGGCGCGCAGCTGCACGCAGTAGGCGCCGAAGATGATCAGCAGGATGCCCGCCGCCCCCAGCAGGGACAGCCGCTCGCCCAGGAGCAGCATCCCCCAGATCGGGACATAGACCATCGAGGTCTGGGCCAAAGGATAGGTCAGCGAGAGGTCGCCTTGCTGGTAGGCGCGGCCGGTGAAGAGGTGGTAGCCAACGAAGCAGGCACCCCCGGCCAGCCCCAGCAGCAGGATACGCCCGGTGAGGGGGGGGAAGGGCTCGGAGACGAAGAGCAGGCTCAGATTGAACATCGCCCCGGAAAAACAGAACATCCACCAGATGAAGGCGGTTTTGTCCCGGCTGCGCTTGACCAGCAGGTTCCAGAGCGCGTGCATCAGGGCGGAAAAGAGGATCAGGATGAAGGCCAGGTTACTCATGGAGCAGGATTCTACCGGATGGCCCAACAATTAGCGAGAATAAAAAACGTCTACAAATCATTAGTCTGATTGAAACGCAAACTCTGCCGTTGACAGACTGGCGCAGATTGCTATGCTCAACAACACCCCTGCAATACCCGCTGTAATTCCAATCCTTTTCTCTTTCCATGGAGGTCCGATGACAGCGACCCGCCAAGAACATGATTCGATGGGAGAAATGAGCGTTCCCTCAGAGGCCCTTTACGGCGCCCAGACCGCCCGCGCCCTGGAGAATTTTCCGATCTCGGGCATCCGCTTTCCCCGCCCCTTCCTGCGCGCCCTGGGAATGATCAAGCAGCGCGCCGCCCAGGTCAACCTGGAGCTGGGGCTGCTGCACCGGGAACGGGCCATGGCGATCATGGAAGCCGCCGAAGAGGTGATCATCGGCGAACTGGATGCCCAGTTCGTGCTCGACATCTTCCAGACCGGCTCCGGCACCAGCACCAACATGAATGCCAACGAGGTCATCGCCAACCGTGCCGACCAGCTGCTGGGGCAGGCCGAGGGGGGCCGGGCCGTTCACCCCAACGACCACGTCAACCTCGGCCAGTCGAGCAACGACGTCATTCCCACCGCCATGCACCTCGCCGCCGCCGTCGAAATCCGCCGCACCCTGATCCCGGCCCTGTTCACCCTGCAGGAAGCGCTCGGCGAAAAAGCCGGCGAATTCGACCATATTATCAAGATCGGCCGCACCCACCTGCAGGACGCCACCCCGATCCGCCTGGGACAATCGTTCTCCGGTTACGCCCGCCAGGTTTCGGCGGCGATCCGCCGGCTGGAGACGGCCTGCGAGGGGCTCTACGAATTGCCGCTGGGAGGGACCGCGGTCGGCACCGGAATCAACACCCACCCGGAATTCGCCGGCCGGGTGATCAAGGGACTGGCCGAAACCACCGGGCTCCCCTTTCGCGAGGCGACCAATCACTTTGAAGCCCAGTCGGCCAAGGATGCCGTGGTGGCCGCCAGCGGCGCACTGAAAAGCTGCGCTGTGGCGCTGTTCAAGATAGCCAACGACATCCGCTTTCTCGGCAGCGGCCCCCGCTGCGGCTTCGGTGAGCTGATTCTGCCGGCGGTGCAGCCGGGAAGCTCGATCATGCCCGGCAAGGTCAACCCGGTGATGGCCGAAGCGCTGATCCAGGCCTGCGCCCAGGTCGTCGGCAACGACGCCGCCATCACCCTCGGCGGCCTGGCCGGCAACTTCGAACTCAACGTCATGATGCCGCTGATGACCCACAACCTGCTGCAGGCCATCGAACTGCTGGGCAGAGCCGGCACCCAGTTCACCAGCAAATGCGTGAACGGCCTGCAGGCCGACCGTCAGCGCTGCGAATCGCTGGTGGAACAGAGCCTGGCCATGGTCACGGCGTTGGCGCCGGTCATCGGCTACGACAAGGCGGCAGCCCTCGCCAAAAAAGCCTGGGAAAGCGGGAAGACGGTACGGGCGCTGGCTAAAGAAGAGGGGTTGCTGCCGGAAGCCGAACTCGATAAAATTCTCGACCCCCGGCCCATGACCGAGCCGGGCATTCCGGGAAAACGGGAATAAAATCATTAGCCACAGAGGCTCAGAGACACAGAGTTTTCTTCTGCTCAATTGCTCGGGTGAAGGCCAATGACCATTACCGTCGGACCTCGGGTCGTGGATTACTTCACCAGGCTAATCTTTATCTCTGTGGCTTCGTGTCTCTGTGGCAATAATTGCCTGAGAATTATTGGGAGGATTTCAGAACGTTGAGGATCTCCTCACCGAGCACCTGGCGCTGCCAGTTCTTCAGGCCGGCAACCTCTGCAAGCTGCGCCAAGGTCTGGGGAACCTGCCGGGACAGGGTTTCAAGCAGGGCGTTGTTGATCAGAAGGCCGGGGTCGATTTCCAGCGCCTCGGCCTTGCCTTTGCGCCACTCCTTGAGAAAGAGCAGCCGCTTGTCTGCCGCCGGGTCTTTTTCCGGCCGGGGCGTGCGGGGATAGACGGGCAGCCTGTCAGCCGGCAGCTCCATAGCCACCTGCACTGCGGCCAGGATCTTCTTGCCGTAACGATCGACCAGCCGCGGAAAGACCCCCTCAATCGCCACCAGGCCCTTCAGGCTCACCGGCGCATGCCGGGCAATCTCGATCAGCCCCTTGCCGCCGAACACCTTAAACGACGCACAAACCCGCCGCTGCGCCTCGCCCTCCCGCCACTGCAGCAGCTCCTCCAGGATCGCCAGCTGACGGCGGTCGAGGGTGCCGGCCCCCTTGGTGCGCAAAAAAAGCGGACCCTCATGCTCGGTAAAGCGGGCCTCCTCCAGCAGGGCAAATTCCTCGGCGACCCACTGCCGCCGCCCCTTTTCCTGCAGCCGGGGCTCCAGCAGCTCCACCAGTCGATGGAGGTGGCGGGTATCCTCCGCCGCGTAGCGGATCATCTCGCCCGACAGGGGACGCTGCGCCCAGTCGGCGCGCTGGAACTGCTTGTCGAGCTGGACCCCGTAGTACTTGCCCAGCACATCGGCGAGCCCGACCTTCTCTTCGCCGAGAAACTGGCAGGCGATCATGGTGTCGAACAGGCCGCGCACCTCGAAACCGAAGTCCCGGGCCAGGCAGCGGATATCATAATCGGCGGCATGGAACAGCTTGCGGACGGAGGCATCGGCCATGACCGGCTTGAGCACGGACAGGTCGGCTCCGGACAAAGGGTCGATCAGAACGGTGCGGGCGGAGGTGGTGAACTGCAGCAGACAGACCTTCTCGCGGTAGCAATGCATCGAATCGGCTTCGAGATCGACGGCGATCACCGTCTCCAGGGCGAGCTCTTCGGCAAATCGGGCTACGGCGGCAGAATCGGTCAGGATGGGGGTATCGGGCATGGGTTTCTCCGGGGGCTAGAAAAGAAACCGCATCATGGCAGATTCACCGGTTGCTGGCAAGAAGTGCGAGGACTTTTTTGTGCGCACCGTGCAGGGGAATGGCCCCGAGCTCGGCCAGCTCGAGCCAGCGACTCTCGCCGGCTTCAGCCACCAGCAGAGGACCGTCAACCGCGCCGCGATAGCAGTGCAGGTCGAGCTTGAAATGGCTGTAGGCATGGCGCACCGCGCCGGCCTCCCGCAATTCGCCGGCCAGCCCCAGCTCGGCGAGCAGTTTGCGGGCCGCGCAAGCAGGGTCTTTGCCTGCGGCTACGGCGGCGGCGGGGAATTCCCACAGCCCGCCGAGCATCCCGTCGAGCGGCCTTTTGCGCACCAGCAGCCGGCCGGAGCGCTCGAGCAGCAGGGCCACCTGGGTCTGCACCGGGACCGTCTTTTTCTGCCGGGAGCGGGGCAGCTCATGCTGCAGGTTAGCGGCCCTGGCCCTGCACAGACCCGCCAGGGGACAGGCCGCACACTTCGGCTGGCGCGGCGTGCAGACGGTGGCCCCCAGATCCATGATCGCCTGGGCGTAGTCGTGGGGACGGTCTTCGGGGGTCAGGGCCTCGGCCCAGCACCAGAGCTGTCTCTCGGCCGCAACCGCGCGGGGATCCTGCTCCAGGGCGAACAGGCGGCAGAGCACCCGGCGCACGTTGCCGTCGAGAATCACCCCCTTGCGGTCGAAGGCGATGGCGAGAATGGCCCCGGCGGTCGAGCGGCCCACCCCGGGCAGGGACTGCAGGGACGCCAGGTCGGCGGGGAAGCGGCCGTCATGCGCGGAGACCACCTGTCTTGCCGCGGCGTGCAGGTTGCGGGCCCGGGAATAGTAGCCGAGCCCGGCCCAGAGCGCGATGACCGCATCCAGCTCGGCATCAGCCAGGGTCGACACATCGGGGAAACGATCGAGGAATTTCAGGTAATAGGGAATGACCGTATCGACCCCGGTCTGCTGCAGCATGATCTCGGAGAGCCAGATGCGGTAGGGCTCGCGGGTCTGCCGCCAGGGGAGCTGCCGCCCCGCCCGGCCGTACCAGGCCAGCAGCAGCGAGGAGACCTGCCCGGAGGTTAACCCATCACCAGTCACTAGTCACCAATTACCGCCCTTATCCAATCTCCCGCAGCGCCTCCAGGGTCCGCTCCATCTCCTCGCGGGTGCCGATGGAGATGCGCAGCCCTTCGGACAGCAGCGGGTCGGAAAAATGGCGCACCAGGATCTTGCGGTCGAACAGCCCCTGGTACACCCGCTTGCCGTTGCGGTCCGGCGGGGTGGCGAAGAGGAAATTGGCCCGCGACGGGATCACCCCGTAGTCGAGTACCCGCAGCTCGCCGGTGAACCAGGCGCGGGTCTCGCGGATCTTGCGGACGCAGTCGGCGAAATAGGTCTGGTCGGCCAGCGCCGCCACCGCCGCCGCCTGGGCCAGGCGATCGAGGTTGTAATGGTCGCGGATCTTGTCGAGGGCTTCGATCACTTGCGGCCGGGCGACGGCCAGTCCCAGCCGCATGCCGGCCAGCGAATAGCTCTTGGAGAAGGTCCGGGTCACCACCACGTTTTCGTATTTTTTCACCAGCGACAGGGCGTTCTCGTCGGCAAAATCGGCATAAGCCTCGTCGACCACCAGCATCCCGGCGCAACGGCCGGCCAGCTCCTCGATGAATTCGAGCGGGTAGGTGAAACCTAAAGGAGCATTGGGGTTGACCAGGAAAAAGAGCTTGCCTTCGTACCGCTTGGGAAAATCGGCCAGTTCCCACTTCTCAGTCAAACCGAAGGTGCGCACCCGCGCGCCCTGGATTTCGGCCAGGGTCGCGTAGTAGGAATAGGAGGGATGGACGAAGGCGATCTCCTCCCCTTCGCCGGCAAAGGCGCGGATCAGGTTGTTGAGCAGCTCGTCGGAGCCGTTGGCCATGATCACCCAGGAGGGGTCGAAGCCGTAGAGCCGGCCGGCCTCCTCGCGACCGAGCCGGCTGGCGGCGTCGGGATACTTGCGCAGCGCCTCGCCGCGGCCGCCGAGCTCGGCCAGGATCGCCTCGACCACCTTCGGCGAGGGGGGATAGGGATTCTCGTTGGTGTTGAGCTTGATCCAGGCCGCCTCGTCCCGGGGCTGAAAGCCGGGGACATAGCCGGCCATCTCTTTGATATTCTTGCGCAAGGGGATCATGTCTTCTCCAAATCAAAAAGGCTCTTGCCACAGAGAGACGGGGGCTCAGAGGACGTTTTTCCCAATAATCCCGCCATTGGATCTCCGTGCCGCTGTGGCTGCTGCTAATATTCTTCCAGAATCTGGTAGAGGGTGTTGCGCTTGGCCGGGAGGAAGCCGGCGCCTCTAGCCAGCTCGACGACCTCCTCCTGCGACATGCGGAAGGAACAGCCGGCCGAAGCAACGACATTTTCTTCGAGCATGGTGCCGCCGAGATCGTTGGCGCCGAAGAACAGGGCCACCTGGGCCATGCGCGCCCCTTGCGTCACCCAGCTGGCCTGGATGTTCTGCACGTTGTCGAGGACGATGCGGGACAGGGCCAGCACCTTGAGATATTCGACGCCGCTGGCAGTCTCTCCGCCCAGCTCGGTGTTGGTCGGCTGGAAGGTCCAGGGGATGAACGCGGTAAAACCGCCGGTTCTGGCCTGGATTTCGCGAACCCGGAACAGGTGCTCGACGATATCGGCCGGCTTCTCCTTCGAACCGAACATCATGGTCGCGGTGGTGCGCATCCCCAGGCGGTGGGCCTCTTCCATTACCTCGGCCCACTGGCGCCAGCCGATCTTGTTGGGCGAGATCTCCTGGCGCACCGTATCGACCAGCACCTCGGCACCACCGCCGGGAACCGAATCGAGCCCGGCGGCCTGCATCCGCCGCAGGCACTCGGGCATGGAGAGGCCGGAGAGCTTGGCCACATGGATCACCTCGGCCGGCGACAGGGAGTGGATCTGCAGCTGGGGAAAGCGCGCCCTGATCCCGCGGAAGAGCGCCTCGAACCAGTCGATCGTAAGTGCGGGGTGCAAGCCCCCCTGCATCAGCAGCTGGGTTCCGCCGTTGTCGACCAGCTCCTGAAGCTTGGCATAGATCGTCTCCACGTCAAGCAGGTAGGCGTCGGCGTCGCCGGCGGCGCGGTAGAACGCGCAGAACTTGCATTTCGATTCGCAGACGTTGGTGTAGTTGACGTTGCGGTCGACCACAAAGGTCACCCGGTTGTGGGGATGCTTCTTGCGGCGGATGCAATCGGCCAGCTTGCCGACTTCGAGCAGGTCGGCCTCGGTCAGAAGAAACAGGGCCTCATCCCGGCTGATCGCCTCGCCCTTGGTTATTTTCTTGAAAATACGTTCCAGCATTCAATTCTCGCAGGGGCAGACCCAATAGTCGGCCCTTGACCTTTCCACGTGAAGCAACAGGGCAGAGACGCAGGTCGGCCCCTGCCCGTTCAATAGACTTTCAATTCGTTATAGAGCGTGTCCCGCTCCACCGGAACCCGCCCGGCCTTGCGGATCAGCTCGATGATCTGCTCCTTGCTCATGGCCTGGGGCGAATCGGCGCCGGCATCGTGGCCGATCTTTTCCTCGACCACCGTGCCGTCGAGGTCATTGACGCCGAAGGCCAGCGCGACCTGGGCGATCTTCAGCCCCAGCATCACCCAGTAGGCCTTGACGTGCTGGAAGTTGTCTAGATAGAGGCGGCTGATGGCGAGGGTCTTGAGAGCGTCGACCCCGCCCACCCCCCTGGCACCCGGCACCCGGGTGTTATCCGGCTGGAAGGCCAGCGGGATAAAGGTCTGAAAACCGCCGGTCCTGTCCTGCAGCCGGCGCAGGCGCCCGAGGTGATCGATGCGGTCTTCGTACGACTCGAGATGACCGAAGAGCATGGTGGCATTGGTTTTGAGGCCGGCGCGATGGACTTTTTCGGTCACGTTCAGCCAGCGCTCTCCGGAAATCTTCTCCGGGCAGATCTGCTCGCGAACCTCCTCGGCAAAGATTTCGGCGCCGCCGCCGGGCATGGAATCGAGGCCGGCCGCCTTGAGCTCGGCGATCACCGCCTCCACCTTCTGCCCGGTGATTCGGGCGAAGTAATCGATCTCCACCGCGGTAAATGCCTTCAGGTGCAGGCGGGGGTTGTCGGCCTTGATCGCCGCCAGCATCTCCAGGTAGAAATCGAAGGGCAAATCGGGATGCAGACCGCCTACCATGTGGATTTCGGTGGCCCCGGCCGTACTCGCCTCGGCCGCCTTGGCCAGGATCTCGTTCAGCGCCAGGGTATAGCCGCCTGCTTCCTTGCCGTCTTTGGAAAAGGCGCAGAAGGTGCAGCGGTTAACGCAGATGTTGGTGTAGTTGATGTGGCGATTGACGTTGAAATACACCCGCTCGCCGTTTTTGCGGCGGTTGGCCAAAGCCGCCAGCTCACCGATGGCCAGCAGGTCGTTGCAGCGGAACAGGTCAAGGGCTTCGGCGCCAGAAATGCGGACGCCGTTTTTGACTTTGACGCGAAGGTTTTCAAACAGTTTGATCATGACTCTCTTCTAGGCAATCGGGGGCTGTTCACCCCAGCGCTGAAACAGCCGATGCTTGATGTGCAGACTGTCGAGCACCTTGCCGACAACGAAGTCGACCAGCTCGTCGATGGTCTGGGGCTTGTGATAAAAAGCCGGCATGGCCGGCAGGATATGGGCGCCGGCCTGGGACAGGCGCAGCAGGTTTTCCAGGTGAATCCGGTTGAACGGGGTCTCCCGGGGGACCAGGATCAGCTCGCGACGCTCCTTGAGGGCCACGTCGGCGACCCGCTCGACCAGGTTGCTGCCGAGCCCGGCGGCAATCCGCCCGGCCGTGCCCATCGAACAGGGGCAGATCACCATCGCGTCCGGGGCCGACGAACCGCTGGCCACCGGGGCGAACAGGTCATCCTCGCCGTAATGCTCGAGCAGGCTGTCGGCAGCGAAAGTGGCGCGCATCTGCTCCAGGCGCTCGGAAACGGTCCCCTGCCAATCCAATCCGGTCTCATAGCGCAACACGTCAAGGCCGGAGCGGGTCAGCAGCAGCGACACCCGGCACCGGGCTTTCAGGAGTTCCTCGACCAGGCGCACTCCGTAAACCGATCCGGAGGCTCCCGTGATAGCGACGACGATCTGTTTCATAAAGTCCGTGATCGGTTACTTGGTGATTTGTTCAAAGCCAAAGTCAGACCAGGGCATCGAGCAGGGTAAAGGCGAAAATCGTCACGCTGATGTAGCCGTTCATGTTGAAAAAAGCCGCGTCGAGCCGGGACAGGTCATCGGGCTTGACCAGACGGTGCTCATAGACCAGCATTCCGCTCACCGCCACGACCCCGAGGAAGTAAATCCAGCCCAGGCCGGTGCCGACCAGCAGAAGGAGCAGCAGAAAGACCATCATCCCGTGAAAGGCCCGGACCAGCAGCAGCGAACGCTCGACCCCGAGCCTTGAGGGAATCGAGTGGAGCCCCTTTTCCCGATCATACTCCAGATCCTGCAGGGCATAGAATATATCGAACCCCGCGACCCAGAACAGCACCGCCAGCCCCAGGATCACGACCTGCCAGCCGATGTCGCCGCGCAGGGCGATCCAGGCTCCTATCGGCGCGGCAGCCAGGCAGATGCCGAGCACCACGTGAGCCAGGGCGGTAAACCGTTTGCAGTAAGCGTACAGAACAAAAAAGAAAAACGCTACCGGGGCCAGGTAGAAACAGAGGGGATTGAGCATCCAGGCCGCCAGCAGCAGGGCGGCGAAGGAGACGGCAACGAACAGCCAGGCTTCGGTGCGGGAGATCTTGCCCGCCGGGATATGCCGCTCGGCAGTGCGCGGGTTTTCCTTGTCGATGCGGGCGTCGATGATGCGGTTGAGCCCCATGGCGCCGCTGCGGGCGCCCACCATCGCCAGGCAGATCCAGAAAATCTGCCCGATACCGGGAGCGGCGCCACTGGCCAGGGAGGCCAGAACCACGCCCATCAGGGCAAAAGGAAACGCAAAGATGGTGTGGGAGAATTTGATCATCTCCAGCAAGGTTCTGGTTTTATCCACCAGCGCAGTCATGCTCATCGGATCGCCTCGATTGCAACGGTAATTTGTGCCCCCCTGGGCGTGGAAGGCAGAGTGTACACCGGCAGTCGCGACGGTTCAAGGCATTTTGGCGATTTTCCAGGGTTCCAAAGATCAGGAATTCCGCAGGCGAAGAACCAAAAAAAGCCTGCGGATGACCGAACCATCCCCAGGCCTTTAAACCAAGACGTATGCGGGTATGCGGGCTATTGGTGACTCGCCGCTCTGCTCGCTCCGGGTGATGCAACCCTCCGATCGGCCCCTCCGTAGCGCCCCCCGCCGGCGCCGCGGATTCTGTCGTGGCCGACATGAACCCAGCCGCTGAATCGCTTGAACTTCTTGACCCGCTTCAAGGCCAGCAGACGATCTAGAGCCGCGGGGGTGACCAGGTCCTGCCGCCAGTCGCTGTACATAACCCGAATCATCATGTCCTCACCTCCGGCACACCGTTATCAATTCAGGATATATAAAATTAAACAAAGAATAGACGTTTTGCAAGCCGCCCTTTTTCACACCGTGCATAAGCAAAAAGCTCCCGGCGAGGTTCCCGCCGGATGATAGCGCTTGGTGAAAAAAGCCATGAGTCAATACCTCCGCCTGGGATCGCGCACGGTTTCCGCCGAACCGATAATGGCGATTATTATAGTTAATTCAACGAGTAAAGATATCGGCCGTGCCGATTGCCGTCGCCCCGGCTGCCCCGGCCCCGTCCGCCGGCGCGACCCGCGATGCCTGACGGCGAAGACTTGGGAGCCCGAAGCCGGCCGCGAAGCGCCGATGCTGCAAAACTGAAAAC
>NZ_JBFHGD010000085.1:0-13262 GCF_041583255.1 Trichloromonas sp.
CACCGCCCGGTCTTCGAAATTGCTTTTTTCCGGAAAGGTCAGCAGGCGCAGAAAGTCCGCCGGCTTGTACATGTAGTAGAAGAACGGCCGGTCGTCGTCGGTGGGGCTGATGTCGAAGGAGAAGGACCGATAAAATTCGTCGCTGCCGCCGGCGGCGATCAGCCGGGCGAAGGCGTCGTCGCCCGTGCGCCGGTCGGGCAGGAAGACAACTTCGAATTCCTTGTCGCGGGACTCCCGGCGCAGTTGCGCCAGCTCGGCCTCGGTGAACGGGGTGCGCTTGAGCATGAAGTTGGCCAGCCCCCGCTCCTTGATCACCGCCAGGTGGGCCGCCGGGTCGGCAACCCCTTCCCGCTTGAGCAGCTCGATGCCGAGGGAGACCAGCCGCAGCGTCTCCCGTTCGAAGATGAAGCGGCTGATTGTCAGGATTCCGTCAGGCGTCAGGTGGTCCCAGTAATCCCTGAAGGCTTCCACCGTATAGAGGTTGTTTTCCGACAGGGTGAACGCCCCGGCCGTCGGCGCCATGCGGCCGAAGACGGCGGAGGCCTGGATGATGTCGTAACGCTGCTGTGAACGGCGGATGAAGCTGCGCCCCTCGTCGACTTCGAGCTGCACCTTCGGATGGCGGTAGAGTTCGCCGGTGAAGCTGCCGAAGACGTCGTTGACGCCCTGGACAATCAGCCCGTTGAGTTCCACCGCGGTGATCCGCTCGGCTCCCATGGCCAGGGCGGCCAGCACGTCGCGGCCGCCGCCGGGGCCGATCACCAGGGTGGTGGCCGCAGGTTTCAGGGCGTATGGGAGGGCGATCAGGTTGCTGCGAAAGAAGTCGAGGGTCTTTTCTCCTTCCCAGCGATACATGGTGGTGTAGCCGGTGTCGTCGACCACCATGCCGATCTGCTCCGGTACCGGTCCGCGGTAGGTGCGGGAGAGCCCCCAGGCGTGCTCCATCTCCTGGCTCTGCGAAGGGTAGGCGGCGACCCGGGAGAAGGAGTTCCAGGCGCTCCAGAGCAGGTTCGGCTCATAGCGCCCGCGGGCGAAGCGAATGTCGGCATAGCCCCAGATCAGGTTGCCGGTGGCCGCCACCAGCAGGATCAGCAGCAGCCCGCCGTTGAGCCAGCGGCGGCTGGGGGGGGCAAAAGCGAAGGCGGCCAGCAGGCCGACGATGGCGATGACCAGGATGCCGGTGATGCCGCCGACCAGCTTGAGGACGACAATGATCAGCAGGCAGCCGGCCCCGGCGCCGAGCAGGTCCCAGAAGTAGAGGCGGTTGATCTGCTCGAGCCGCCGGGACAGCAGCAGGGTGATGGTCAGGCCGCTGAAGAAAAAGGGCAGGGAGGTGAGCAGGTAGAGGAGCGCCAGCCCCAGCAGCAGCTCACCGGGAATGGCGCGGTCGTAGAATCCCTGCTGAAATGGCTGGTAGAAGGGCTGATGGAAAAAGGAGAGCACCTTGAAGGCCAGCTGCGGCTGCAGGCGGAAGAGGACGAAAATGCCGAAGAAGGCCGCCGTCGACAGGGAGAAGAGCAGGGCATAGCGGGCTGCCAGCGGCTCCAGGCGATCCTCGGGGAAATGCTGCGGCAGCAGGTAGACGCAGAGTGCCGCCGCGCCGAGCCCGAACAGGGCGAGGGAGATCGCCATGGAGGCGAAATGGTACCACATGAGTACGGAGAAGATCCGGGTCAGGATCAGTTCGTACATGAGGGTGGCCATGGCGAGCAGGAACATCCCCCGGCAGAGCCTGGTTATGGAAGTATTATCAGTCATTCGGACTTCTGGCAGCTGTGGGTGGATTGGGCCCTGAAACAGCTAAGCCGCCCGGCGGGCGGCTTAGCTGTCTGCTATGGAAGGGACGGTCAGTTGGCCGGCTCGGTGATGTCGAGCGCCTGCCCGGGCTTGACGTCCGCCAGCTTGACCATGCGGCCGCTGGGGAACTCGACCGCCAGGTCGTAGGCCTGGTTCGACTTGAGACCGAAGTGCAGAACCTGGGGCTCCTGGGCGCAGAAGCCGCTGGCCGAACGGAGTTCGCGCATCGCCAGCAGCTGGTCGCTGCCGGGGGCGTAAACCCGCACCTTGGCGCCGTAGGCGTCGCGGTTGGAGACGGTGCCGGTCAGCTTGACTTTCAGCCAGTTGCTGTCGTTCTGGTCGTTTTTGTACAGCTTGTTGGGGGCGCCCCAGTTGACGACGTAGAGGTCGAGGTCGCCGTCGTTGTCGATGTCGGCAAACGCGGTCCCCTTGGTGCGAACCGTTTCACATTTGAGCTGGGGCTGCTTGTCGGCCACGTCGACGAATTGGCCCTTGCCGTTGTTGAGGTAGAGCTGGTTGGCCTGCTTGCAGTCCCCTTCGTAGAGGTCGAGGTCGCCGTCGTTGTCGACGTCGCCGAAGGTCGGCCCTTTGCCCCAGCCTTCGTGGTCGCTCTGGATCTGTGCCGAGGCGCTGGTGAAGAGGCCCTTGCCGTCATTGAGGTAGAGCCCGTTCGGGCCGACATAGTTGGAGACGAACAGGTCGAGGTCGCCGTCGTTGTCGATGTCGGCAAAGGCGGCGCCGAGGCCCCAGTTGGGGTCGGCGACCCCGGCTTTGGCCGAGACGTCGCTGAAGGTGCCGTCCCCGTTGTTGAGGTAGAGGCGGTTCGGTTCGCCGGCCGGGTAGCGGCCGTTGACCACGTAGAGATCAGGGAAGCGGTCGTTGTTGACGTCGGCCCAGACCCCCATCCAGCTCCAGGAGGGGTCGCCGGTGCCGGAGGCCTCGGTGACGTCGCTGAAGGTGCCGTCGCCGTTGTTGCGGTAGAGGACGTTTTTGGCGCCGACGCCGTAGTTGGCGCAGTAGAGGTCGAGGTCGCCGTCGTTATCGTAGTCGACGAAGGAGGCGGAGTAGGTGAAACCTTTGAGGCCGACCCCGGCCTTGTCGGTGACATCGGCGAAGCTGCCGTTGCCGAGGTTCCTGAACAGCCGGTTGGCCTCGATTTCGTACTGGCCGCCGGTGGCCAGGTAGAGGTCGATCAGGCCGTCGTTGTCGTAATCGCCGAAGACGCTCCCCATGGTGAGCCCCGGGTGGTCGATGCCGGCGCCGGCGCTGGCGGTGATGTCGGTGAAAACCCCGTCCCCCTGGTTCAGGTAGAGCTTGTTGGCGCCCCCCTTGTTGGAAACGTAGAGGTCGACCAGCCCGTCGTTGTTGATGTCGGCAAAGGCGATCCCTTTGCCCAGGCCGTCGTCGGCGACCCCGGACGATTGGGAGATGTCGGCGAATTCGCTTGCCGTTGCCAAGCCGGCAACGAGAGTCAATGCGAGGGCTATCCCTAACACATTCCAGGTTTTTGCCATCGTGGATTTCTCCTTTTCACTGAGAAGATTGCAGTAGGCTCGTCATATGACAGAGGCCATCCGCTTAGAGCGTATGGGCACAAAGGTCAATAGAGCTAGTATACACGCGAAGCTTTTCAAATATAGATTAAAATCTATGGGGTGACCTGCAATAACTGCACCATTTGTTTAGGGGGGGCATTGCGGGCATGTTCCTGCCGCGCGAGTCGGCGTTTCGAATCGCGCCGGAAGTTTTTTGTCATGTTGTTGGCCAGGGTGTCAAGATCCTGTCTGCTTGGCGTCACCGGTTGGGGTATGGGGCCATTGCTGCGCGGGATGAGCCTGTGCGTCGGAGATTTACCCGTGGTACGGTTATTGCTGTACTCCGGTTGATGATTAATTTCTCTTTTTCGATGGCTGATTGGTGGGGTCGATTTCCGTGTTGATATGGTGTAGAACCTTAGTGATCCTGCTGCTGCTGGCGCTTGCCGCGTGCAAGGAGTTGCCCGCCGACCGACTGTATGCGTTGCACCTGGACGCCCCCCCTTCGGCGACGGACTGGGACGGGGCGCTGCCGCGCATCGTTACGGTGAAGGGCGGCCGCCTCCATGTGCGTACGATCATCGACAACATCGACGAGGATACGGTTCACACCTCGACCGCTTCCTGCCATCATGGCGGCAAGTTGCCCGACCCGGTGCCGGTGGATATGCGGGCATTTTATACCGATCGCGAGATTTTCATCCGCCTCAGCTGGCCGGATGCGACGGCCGATGCGGAGATCCGCGAATGGCGTTTCGACGGCACTGCCTGGCAGAACCTGGGCAATGTCGAAGACGGCTTCGGCCTGGCCTGGGACGGCGGAAAGTTTTCCCCCCGTTTTACCTGCTCGGTGGCCTGTCATATCGATGACTTCGGGGTGCGCGGCGCCAGTTTCCATGCCACCAATCGGATGAAGTTGGCCCGCGAGGGGGAATGGCTCGACCTGTGGAACTGGAAAGCCCGCCGCACCGGGCGCTTCGGCTTTGCCGACGACCGGGTGCTCAGCAGCGAGGGGATATCAGGCGATGTGCCGGGGGAGCTGTTCAAGGAAAATTCCCGCGCCCGCCTGAACCCGGAAGGCGGCATCCTCCCCTTTGCCGACGGTGACCAGCCGATCTACGATGCCGAGGGGCTTCCGGTCGGCAAGGAATTTAGGCCCGCCGGATCGACGGCCCCCGGATTTCTGACCGAAACCCCGGCGGGCAGCCGGGCCGATGTCAAGGCGCTCGGACGCTGGCTGGATGGCCGCTGGACCGTGATTTTGCGCCGGGCGCTGGACAGCAAAGATCCGCGGGATGTCCGTTTTGTCCCCGGCGACGGCGAAGGGGTGGCTTTCGGCCTCTCGATCATGGATAATACCCTATTTGAACACTATGCTTCGGTCCTTCCGGAGCGGATCGTTTTGCTGGCCGCCGAACCTGGCGCAGCGAAGGAAACAGGAGATAAGTAATGCGGATGCGATTCCTTTTGCCCTTGGGGCTGTCTTTGCTGGCCGTTGTCGGCTGCAGCGAACGGGAACCTGCGGCAACGTCTGCCGGCGAAGGGCGGATGGGGCAGGTCAGCGGCCAGATTCTGGCTCCCCTGGAGGGGGCGACCCTGTATGTCTACAAGCAGGGGATGGATCTGTACGGTCCGGCCTTTGCCCAGTCCCGAGTCTCCGGGGCGGACGGCGCTTTCGACCTGCAGCTCCCCGAAGGCGACTATATCGCCGTGGCCCGCAAGCGCCAGAACGGCGATACTTCCGGCCCGGTTTTGGCCGGCGACAACAAGAGTGAGATGCTCAGTTTCACCGTGGGCGGCGCGGATCAGAGCCTGACCGTTCTGGCCCCGGTCAAGGCCGGCGACGAGCGGCGCCTGACCGACCAGGCCGCGGCGACGGAAACCGGCCTCTCCGGGACCGTCAGCGACGCCGACGGCAACCCCGTCGAGGGAGCCCGGGTGCATGTCTACGACCACGTGCAGATGTCCGAGCGTCCCAAGTTCGTTTCGGAAAAGACCGGTCCCGACGGTCGCTTCCTGGTCTACCTGCCGGAAGGGGGCACCTATTACCTGGCGGCGCGGGACAAGTTCGGCGGCCCGCCCAAGCTGGGCGATCTGTACGGCCGCTACGACCAGGGCACCATCGAGCCTTCGGCGGTGGTGGTACGCACCAAGGAGATCCTGCAGGGCGTCGATATTACGGTGACCAAGGTATGGTGAGGCGGTGCGCATTCGGCTTGCTGGTGCTGCTGCTGTTGCTCGCGGGGTGTCAGCAGCGTGCCCCGATCGATCTCGAAGCCCTGAAGGGGCGGGCCCTGGCCGGAGACGCCTCGGCCTTTCGCGAACTGATCGAGCTGCTCGCCTTCAGCGAGCGGCAGCTGAACGACAAGGTTTATCCGCTGATCATCGAGCTTGGTGAGCCGGCCATCCCGTTCCTGCTGGCCGAGGTCAACACGACCGACCGCATCCGCCGTGAGCATGTCATCGCCGCGTTGGGCACGCTGAAGGTTGCGCAGGGCGTTGAGCCGATCGGCCGGGTGCTTGGCGACCGGTCCCTGCAGCGTCGTTATGTCGCCGCCTGGGCGCTGGGTGAGATCGGCGATCCCCGCGGCATCCCTTTTCTGCTGCCGGCCCTGGCTGATGAGAACAGCGAAGTGCAGCGTTACGCCGTGCGCGCCCTGATCAAGTTCAATCGCGAAGCCGTCGCACCCCTGCTGGCGTTTCTGGAGACGGCTTCAGTCCAGGCCGTTTCGGGAGCGGTCCGGGCGCTGGGCGATATCGGCGACCCGCGGGCCCTGCCGGCCCTGCTGCAGCGGGCCGGGGGACCGTCCCGCCAGGAGGTGCTGCATGCGCTGGGCAAGCTGAAGGATCCGCGGGCCGAGGCGGTTTTGATCGACGGCCTGAACGATGCCGACTGGCAGTCGCGGATGAATGCCGCCATGTCCCTCGGTGCATTGGGCGGGCCGGCGGCGGCGCTGGCGCTGGAGAAGGCGGTTGAAGACGAGGTTCTGGTCGTGCGTGAGTGGGCGGCCCGGTCGCTGGAAATGATTTCCGGCCGACATGTCGAGTATCGGAACGAACAAGGTGAATATGTCCTTCCTTACAATATTTATCACTGATCAGGCAGCGAAGGGACGGCTCGCATGAGAGACCTGCTCGCGGTGCGCTGGCTGCGGCGCCTGCTGCTGTCGCCCTGGTCCTGGCGGGTTCTGCGCCTGGGCGCATTGGTGGTGCTGCTGGCGATGATCGCCTGGGGCTGGCACCATCACGGCATCCCCGGCGTGTCGGTCAAGGATCCCCTGATGTACACCAATCTGGCGACCCACCTGTTCTGGGTCTGGTGGATGATGGGGATAGTCTTTGTCGCCCTGCTGCTGGGGCGGGCCTGGTGCGCCGTCTGCCCGGTCGGCTGGCTCAACGAGCTGGTTTCCCGGCTGGGTCTGCAGCGCGCGCTGCCGCCCTGGCTGCGCAATTTCGTCCCGGTGACCCTGACCCTGGTGGTCTTGCAGCTGGCGGTCTACTTTTTCACCATCCACCGCTACCCGGACTACACGGCGATCCTGATGGCGCTGATGCTGCTGCTGGCGCTGCTGGTCGGGCTGGTGTTCCGCAAGCGCGCTTTCTGTTCGCTCTTTTGCCCGGCGGGGGCGGTGCTGGGGCTGTACGCCCGGGTGGCCCCTTTTCAGCTGCGGGTGAAGGAGGCGGCCGTCTGCGCCGGTTGTGTCGGCAAGGAGTGCGTGTCCGGCGGCCGGGTCTGGTCGAAGGTCTCTTTCGGCAGCGCCATGTTATACTGGCATGGTCGCCGTCGCGACTGTCCGGTTGAGCTGGTGCCGGCCGAATTGCGTGACAGCGCCGGTTGCCAGCTCTGCCTCCATTGCGCCCAGAACTGTCCGAATGATAATATACAGATGGGCCGACGCTCCTGGCTGGCCGATCTCTATCCCGGCGGGTTATCCGCCAGCGAGAGTTTTTTCTTCCTGGTCCTGACGGGGATGCTGACGGCGAACTTCAGCAAGGTGTACGTCGATCTGCGGGAAGTCATTTTCTGGCTGCCGCAGCAGGCGGCCGCGCTGCTCGGCTGGCAGGCCGGCGGATATTACCTGCTGGCGACCCTGTGGGTGACCCTGGTGCTCCCGGTGCTGCTGCTGCTGCCGGGCCTGCTGGTGTTGAAGCTTGGCAGTATCCGGGTCGCTTCCGCCGGCCCGCCGCCCTCTCTCGGAGAAATGCAGGACTCGCCTGCCCCTGCCGGCCGTCCAGGCTTCTGGGCGTCCCTCGGCATGCTGGCGCTTCCCTGCATTCCGCTGGTGCTGACCGCGCACCTGGTGCTGGCCCTGGTCAAGGTGAACGCCAAGGCGGCTTTTCTCCCTTACGTGCTGCTGGATCCGACCGGGGTGAAAAGCTACCTGGCGATGAACGTCATGCAGCTGGTGCCTCAGCCAGGCATCCTGATCCCGCTGGATATCCTCAAATGGCTGATCCTGCTGCTGCTGCTGGCCGGCCTGGGAATTTCACTGCTGGCCGCCAGGCGGGTATCCGGACGGCTGGGGGGGCTCTACGCCTCCCGCGTTTACCTGGGCGCGGCGGGCCTGGCGGTGGGGCTGGTCGGTTCGCTCTATGTGGCCACGGTGATCCGCTGGCTTTTTATCCGTTAACAGACGATTGATCTGGAGAGACGAGGGTTGGATGGAAGAAAAAAAGAAAACCGAAAAGCTGGAAATTCAGCTCGACGAGGAGACAGCCCAGGGCGTTTACGCTAACCTGGTAGTGGTCAATCACAACGAGACGGAGTTTGTCCTCGATTTTATTTACGTGCAGCCCCAGGGGAGCCGGGCCAAGGTGCGCAGCCGGGTGATCACCTCGCCTGCCCACCTGCGCGGCCTGATCCGGGCGCTGGAGAAGAATCTCAGCAGCTACGAAGAGAAATTCGGGCCGCATAAAGAGCATGCTTCGATTGCCAGGGAAACGGATGGGCAAGTTCATTAAGATGCAGCTTAAACCATAAGAAGGAGAAGTTCGATGGCTTTATTGCAGAGAATAAAAAGATGGCTTGGAGCTCTGGCCGTTGTTTTGCTGGCGACGGCCCTGGCTGTGCCGGCCGGTGCCTGTGTCGGCAAGACCCTGGTGATCGGCGCCAAGGGGACGCTGCAGCAGGAGCTGCTGGCCGAAATGATTTCGATCCTGATCGCCGAACGTACCGGCACCACGATCAAGGTGGTGAAGTATGAGACCACCGCCGAGGTGCATGACGCCCTGATGAAGGCCGATCTCGACATGTACGTGGAGTATACCGGGGTCGGGCAGCTCGAAGTGCTCAAAGGCGAGGCGGTCAGCGACCCGGCCGCCCAGTACCAGGCGGTCAAGGATGTCTACAACCAGGATCTCAACCTGGTCTGGCTCGAGCCGCTCGGCTTTGACGAGCCGCGGGTGGTTGCCGCCGGCGTTCCCGCCCAGGCCGCTCCGGTGGTGCGCAAAGATACCCTGAAGAAATTTCCGGCGCTGGCCCGGCTGATCAACAAGCTCGGGGGCGCGATCTCAGGAGAAACCATGCTGAACCTCGAAGCGCAAGCCGCCAAGGATGGGCCTCGTGATGCGGCCAGAAAGTTCCTCAAGGACGGGCGGTTCATCTGAGGCGGTGGCCTGAGTCCGCGGAGTTGGAGAAGGCGCCGGGTCATGGAGGAAGTATGAGCAGGATAGATCGTCGCGAGTTCGTGCGTCGTTCGCTGCAGCTGACGCTGGCTGCGGCTGCGGCCGGCGGTGTGCCGTTGCTCGACCTGCTGGCGCTGCCGGCGCAGGCGTCTGGCCCGGGGCCGGCCGTAGCCGTGCGCAAGGGCAAGGATCTCGCCGCCCTGGTGCGGGAAACCCTGGACGCCCTGGGCGGGCTGGGGATCTTTGTCAAGCGTGGCGATACCGTGGTCGTCAAGCCGAACATCGGCTGGGACCGGACGGTGGAGCAGGGTGCCAACACCCATCCCCTGGTGGTGCGGGCGGTGGTGGAGCAGTGCCTTGAAGCCGGGGCGAAATCGGTCCAGGTCTTTGATCGCACCTGCAATGACCCCCGGCGCTGCTACGTGCAGAGCGGCATCCAGGAGGCGGTCGAATCGCTGCGTTCGGAGCGGGTCGCGGTCGAGCACATGGACCGCCGGGCCTACCGGGACCTTGACATCGCCAATGGCCAGGATCTCAAGCGCTGGTCCTTCTACCAGCCGGCCCTTGATGCCGACCGTTTCATTAACCTGCCGGTCGCCAAGCATCATTCGATCTCGCTGCTGACCCTCGGCATGAAAAATATTATGGGGGTCATCGGCGGCAACCGGGGGCAACTGCATCGAAGTATCGCCGACTCGCTGACCGATATCAACTCGGTGGTTCATTCGACCCTGACCCTGGTTGACGCCAGCCGGATCCTGGTGGCCAACGGGCCCCAGGGCGGGCGGCTGGAGGATGTGCGGGTGCTGGACACCTTGATCGCATCTTCTGACATCGTCGCCGCCGACGCCTATGCGGCCACCCTGTTCGGCCATCGTCCCGAACAGATCCCGACCATCGCCGCGGCCGCGAAGCGGGGGCTGGGGATCATGGACCTGGCCCGGGTGCGGATGGTGTGAACATGCGCGTCGGGGTCCGTCATCTGCGGATGCTGGTGCAGGGGCTCTGCCTGCTCGGTTTCCTCTGGCTCTTTCTGCAGACCGAGTACCGGGGGGCTGATACCCTGCGCTACCCGGTCAGCCTGCTCTTTCGGATCGATCCGCTGGCGGCCCTGGCCGACGCTCTGGCCCCCGGCGATTTTGGCTGGGCGCTGCTCTGGCCGGCCCTGCTTCTGCTGCTGCTGACGGCGCTTTTCGGGCGCTTTTTCTGTGGCTGGATCTGTCCGCTGGGGGCGGCGCTCGACGGTGTCGGCCGGCTTTCCGGCCGCGGCAGGCTGGCTCCGAGGCCGGGCTGGCGGCGAATCAAGTACTACCTGCTGCTGGGCCTGACGGCGGCCTCCCTGTGCGGTGTCCAGCTGCTCGGCATCTTCGACCCGCTGTCGATTTTTCTGCGCAGCCTGACCGTTTCGTTGAATCCGGCCTTCAACCTGGTGGCCAACGGAACGTTCGATTTCTTCTACGATCACTCGGTGCCGCTGCTGTCGCCCGCCGTCAACGGTTCCTACCCCTTCTTCCGTGACCATCTCCTCTCTTTTCACCCCCCGGCCTATCAGCTGGCTTTTTTCACCCTGGCCGTCTTTCTGCTGATCCTGCTGCTGGAGCGGGTCGAGCGCCGGTTCTGGTGCAAGAACCTCTGTCCGCTGGGGGCCCTGCTCGGGCTGTGCAGCCGACGTTCGCTGCTCGTGCGCACGCCTGAACAGTCCTGCCCGGACTGCCGGCGCTGCGTGAGCGAGTGCCGCAGCGCGGCGGTGACCGAGGAGGGGCACCGCAAGGACGAATGCCTGCTCTGTTTCGACTGTGCCGGATTCTGCCCGTCGCAGCGGGTCGTGTTCTCGCTTGGCGCGCGGCCAGCCGCCGCGGCCGGGGTCGATCTCACCCGGCGCGGGGTGGTGACGTCGCTGGTGGCGGGGGTCGTAGCGGCGCCGGTGATGCGCAGCGCTCCCGATATCTGGAACCGCGACCCATGGCTGCTGCGTCCGCCCGGTTCGGTGGCCGAAGCCGAGTTCCTGCGGCGCTGTATCCGTTGCGGCGAATGCATGAAAGTCTGCATCGGCGGCGCACTGCACCCGGCCCTGCTGCAGGCCGGTGTCAGCGGATTGTGGACGCCGCTGCTGGTGCCGCGTATCGGCTACTGCGAATACAACTGCACCCTCTGCGGCCAGGTCTGTCCCACCGGCGCCATCGGTCTGCTGAATCTGCAGGAAAAACAGAAGGCCGTGATCGGCATTGCCGTGTTCGACAAGGACCGCTGTCTCCCCTTTGCCCGCGGGGAAGAATGCCTGGTCTGCGAGGAGCATTGTCCCACCGGGGAAAAAGCCATCGTCTTTGACGAGCAGAATGTCGAGGTTGCCGGCGAAACCCGGCGGATCAAAATGCCGCGGGTCGTCAAGCAGCGCTGCGTCGGCTGCGGTATCTGCGAAACCCGCTGCCCGCTCGAGGGGGCCAGCGCCATTCGCGTCCTCAACGAGGGGGAAAGCCGTCGCCGGCGCGATCTGTGGACTTGAGTTTTGCCGGTCTGGAGGTGCCAAATGAAGAAGTGCCTGCTTGGGATCTCGGTCTTTTGGCTGCTGCTGGCGGCCGCCGGCTGGTGCGGCGAGCGGATTGCACCGATTGACGACTTTGAAAAGGGAATCGACCCCCGTTGGCAGCAGAAGGCTTTCAAGGGGGAGACCCTGTACACCGTCGTCCCCGACGGCGAGGGGAGGGTGCTGCGGGCCGAAAGCCGGGCCGCGGCGTCCGGCCTGGTTTTCGAAAAGAAATATGACCTGCAGGATTACCCGCTGCTGGCCTGGCGCTGGAAGGTGTCGAACGTTCTGGCCAAAGGCGATGCCAGAACCAGGGCCGGCGATGATTACGCCGCCCGCGTCTACGTGATCTTCCCGCACTGGTTTCCGCTCAAAACCCGCAGCATCAACTATATCTGGGCCAATCGCCTGCCAGAGGGCGATTTCATCCCCAACAGCTATTACGGCAATGCGGTCATGCTGGCGGTGGAGAGCGGCCCGGAGAAGGCGGGTCAGTGGGTGCAGGAGCGGCGAAACGTGCTGGCGGACTACCGGATGCTGTTCGGCGAAGAGCCGCCGACGGTCGGAGCGATCGCCATCATGACCGATACCGACAATACCGGTGAGTCGGTGGTGGCGTATTACGATGATATCCGGTTGGAAAAAGCTGGCGAATAGAGGGGCTTAAGTCTTAGCCGAGGATGGTTTCGACCCGGTTGCGTCCCTTTTCCTTGGCATTGTACAGGGCGCGGTCAGCTTCGCGGATCAGGTCGTCCACGGATCGGACCTTGTTGTGGGGGTAGGTGGCGATGCCCAGGCTGATAGTCAGGCGGATGTCGTGGTTTTCACCGGGAAACCGCAGTTCGCTGATATTGCACCGAAGCCGGTTGGCGACGTGCACCGCCTCTTCAAGATCGGTCTCCGGCAGGATCAGGGCAAACTCTTCGCCGCCGAAGCGGGCCGCCAGGTCGTAATCGCGCAGGAGACTCTTCATCTGGTCGGCCAGGGTTTTCAGAACCACGTCCCCCTGCTGGTGGCCGTAGGTGTCGTTGACCCGCTTGAAGTGGTCGACATCGACCATGACCAGGGCGAGGGTTTTCTGCGACCGCTCACAGCGCTGCAGCTCTTTTTCCAGGGTTTTCATGAGAAAACGCCGGTTGCTCAGGCGGGTCAGGGGGTCGGTGTTGGAGAGCTCCATCAGCGCCAGGTTGCTTTTCTTCAGGCTGTCCTGCAGGGACTTTATTTTCAGCTGGACCTTGACCCGCGCGATCATTTCCGCCGGATCGAAGGGCTTGGTGAGGTAATCGCTGGCGCCGCGCTCCAGGCCCCGGATCTTGGTTTCCTGGTCTTTGACGCCGGTGATCAGGATGATCGGGATGTCCTGAAGCTCTTTGCGGGTCTTGATCATGCTCAGGAATTTGAAACCGTCCATCCCCGGCATCTCCAGGTCGCAGAGAATGATGTCTACCGGCTCGTTCAGGGCGACCTTGAACCCGTCCACCACGCTGTCAGCCTCATGGTACGACTGAAACAGCCCGGTAGCCTTGAGGCTGTCGAGGATGTGCCGCCGGGCGCCCGGAGAGTCGTCGATGACTAAAACAGAAGGTTCCATATATCCAGATATTTCATGGCAAGGTAAAGGATTCTGATCAATTTATCTGTTTGGAATAAATTTGTAAAGATTAAATACTCGGATCGACGGGGCGGTCGGAGAAAGACAGGTTATAATTAGATCAGGTTTCCCGAAAGGAGGGTGAACATGGCACTGATGAAGACCTGGTACGAGCCGGAAGAGGTGGAGG